>JABFWM010000291.1 GCA_013362195.1 Acidobacteriota bacterium | reverse complement strand
TGCCCCAGGGCGGGGCGACACCGCGGCGCGCCTGGTTGTCGGCGAACTGAATCGGCGCCTCCATTTCACCCGCCGTTTTCATGTCGGGCGGTCCATTCGGGATGAAGCGCGCCTCGGGATTGACGGCGCGGACGGTTGCGTCCCACGTCTTCCACAGCTCCGTCAGCCGCCGCTTGCGCCACGCGATGTAGTCGCGCCGCGCGGGGTCGCGGCGATCGGTCGTTCGCGGCAGCTCCCGCCCGGTGGCCGCCTTGAAGTTGCCATGACAGTGCACGCAGTAGCAGTCACCGCCCTGCGGCGTCCAGCGGTTCGCGAAGATCCCGTCGACGCGATAGCGCGACACGATCTCGCGGTGGATCTGGTCCATGAACTCGAAGTTGTAGGGGCCGAGCGCGCAGGTCACCCACAACTCGGGATTGGCCCAGTGGCGTCGTGGCTCGCCGTCGCGGGTGACCGCGATCCAGTCCGGATGCGCCGCGCGCACGTCGTCGCGCGCAGCGTGCGGATCGGTGCGCGCGAGCACGCGCATGCCGATCGTGCGGCAGCCGGCGACGAGCGTGCCGAACGGATCGGTGTCGCCGAGCCACGCGCTGCGATGGTGGAGCGGCACCTCGGTCGGGTAATACGCGACGATCCCGCCGGCGCTGAGCGTGGCGGCGTCGGCGTGCAGGCGCCTGAAGTAGTCCAGCCAGAACTGCGGATCGAAGCGGCCGGGATCGTTCTCGACGAGCGTCAGCTGCACCCAGCGCATCGGTCCATCGAACCAGCCGTCGCTCGAACGGGCGCGTTCCTGCCGCGTCCGCATCCGCGGATGGACCGTGGCCGCCGACGCGAATGCGCCGGCGCCGACCGTGGCCTGAAGGAAGCCGCGACGGGAGATTGCTCGAGACATGCGCGCATCGTATCCCCGATCCCTCGTTCTCGATCCGTCTGGGGCATAATGCAGCCTTCGAGGAGCACAGGGACATGTTGAAGACATCAGTTCTCGCCGCTGCGCTGCTGGCCGCCGCCCCGGCGGCGCCGCAGGTCCACGAGCACGGCGACGGCAGGTTCGGCACCGAGACCTTCGACACCTCCTGCACTGCCGACGCGCAGGCGCCCTTCACGCGTGCGGACGCGCTGCTGCACTCGTTCGAATTCGGTCCGGCGATCGACGGCTTCACCGCGGCGGCGCAGAAGGATCCCTCCTGCGGCATCGCGTGGTGGGGGATCGCGCTGGCGCGCTGGGGCAATCCGTTTGCCGCCGGCAGCAAGCCGGCGCCGGTGCTTCAGGGTGGCGCGGCCGCGGTGAGCTCGGGGCGTGCCGCCGGCGCGAAGACCGCGCGCGAACGCGCCTACATCGACGCGGTCGCGGCGCTCTACGACAACGCCGCCACCCTCGATCAGCGCGCGCGTCTGCTCGCGTATCGCGACGCCATGGAGCGCCTCGCCGCCACCTACCGCGACGATCCGGAGGCCTCGACCTTTTATGCCCTTGCGCTCGCGTGCAGTGCCGACCCCGCCGACAAGACCTATGCCTCCCAGCTCAAAGCGGGCGCCATCCTGGAGAAGCTCTGGCAGCAGCAGCCCGATCATCCCGGGCTGGCGCATTACATCATTCACAGCTACGACGTGCCGGCGCTCGCGTCGCGCGCGTTGACCGCGGCGCGCCGCTACGGCGCCATCGCGCCCGATGCGCCGCACGCGCTGCACATGCCGTCGCACACCTTCACGCGACTGGGCTACTGGGGCGAGTCGGTGGACACGAACGTGCTGTCGGCGGCCGCGGCGCGCCGCCTGGGTGCGACCGCCGAAGAACTCCACGCGATGGACTACCAGACGTATGCGTATCTGCAGATGGCGCGCGACGGTGCGGCCAGGACGGTGGTCGACTCGCTGATCGCTGCCGCGGCGCGCCTCGATCCGAACGCCAC
The DNA here is from genome assembly GCA_013362195.1 of Acidobacteriota bacterium. GTDB lineage: Bacteria > Acidobacteriota > Vicinamibacteria > Vicinamibacterales > 2-12-FULL-66-21 > QHWT01. The sequence goes on along the minus strand of JABFWM010000291.1, from coordinate 3,389 downwards.
CGGATCCGCCGCGCGGGGCGTCGCCGGCGTGTTCGCGCTCGCGGCGATTCCCGCGCGCTACGCGCTCGAACGCGGCGCCTGGGCCGACGCCGCGCGCCTCGACGCCCGCGAGACGCCGTTTCTCTTCGCCGATGCGATCACCCACTTCGCGCGCGCGCTCGGCGCCGCCCGCTCGGGCGACGCCCGCGCCGCGAAGATCGCGCTCGACGCGCTGCATGCGATTGCCGCCAGGCTCGCGAGTGCCAACGAGGGCTACTGGGCCGAGCAGGTGGGCATTCAGGCGCTCGGCGCCTCGGCCTGGCTGGCGCTTGCCGACGGGCGCGAGCCCGACGCGCTCGCCGCCATGCGCAATGCCGCCGACCGCGAGGATCGCACGGAGAAGAACGCGATCACTCCGGGCCCGCTGGCGCCGGCGCGCGAACTGCTCGGTGAGATGCTGCTCCAGACCAACCGTCCGAAGGATGCGCTCGCGGCCTTCGAGCAGACGCTCGCGAAGGAGCCGAATCGCTTCCGGGCGCTCGCGGGCGCGATGCAGGCCGCCGCGGCCGCCGGCGACAGCGCCGCGGCGCGCCGCCATGCGGAACGATTGCTCACGCTGTGCGACAAGTCGGACAGCGAACGCCCCGACCTCGTGCGCGCGCGGGCGCTCGTCGCGGGCCGATCCGGGCCATCCGCGTCCATCGGTGTCCCTCCCTCGCGGGCTACACGGCGCGGCGCCAGTACGCGAGCGTCGACGCGGTGATCCGCTGACGGCCGGGTCCGCGGAAGACCTCGTCGACGAGGCACCGCTGCAGCGCGAGCGCATCTTCGCGTCGGCCGAGCGTGGACACGCTGTCCATGATGCGCGTCAGCCGCAGGTGGTTGTGGTTGCCCGGGTGCAGCCAGATCGCGGCCCGCTGGTCGAACCGCGCCGGATCGATCGCGATGCACGCGCCGGCGCCGCGGTGCAGACCGTAGAAGGCGAGCATGCGCTCGAGCGACTGCCCGAGCCGCGCGCGAAGCGACGGCTGCTCCGCAAACGCGCGGATCGTCGCCCCGGTCACCCGTGGGGCGTCGGGATTGACCCCGCTCGGCTGCACGGTGGGGAACACCCACTGAATGTAGTCGTGCACGCGTTCGAGCCGTTCGTCGGGCCAACGCCAGATCTCGTCGAGCGTGCGCCCCTCGACATCGCGTCCTCCCGCATAAAACGCCACGACGGCATCCGTTGACATCGGTCTCCCCGTCGCACGCTAGAATAGTTCGCTCGAACCCCCATGTCCCGCACTGTCTGGTCCGCGCCGACGCGGACAACCCGTTCGATCCACGTGCCGGTAGTGCATCCGCAGCAGCTGCTGGTGCCCGGGCAGGTGGTGCAGAGCCCGGAAACGCACCTGCAGTATCGGATCGAACGGCTGATCGGCGAGGGCGGCTTCGGGCAGGTGTATCTCGCGCGGCGCCTTGGGCGATCGGCAGCCGTTCCGGATGCCGTGTGCATCAAGGTCAGCGCGCGCATCGACGGCTGGCTCCGCGAAGCGTACTTCGGGCAGCTGCTCGACGGCCACCCGCGCGCGATCCGCGTCTTCGACAGGTTTCCGTTGATGCGCGCCGACGGCCAGGTCCTCTACTACCTCACGCTCGAGTACGCGCAGCAGGGCGATCTGAGCGCGTTCCTGCGCCGCGCCGGCAAGGGGTGGCCGGAGACGGTCGTCCGCCGCGAGATCGCCGGCATCCTCGAGGTGCTGCGCAAGCTGCACCGCGGCCAGCTGCTGCATCGCGACCTGACGCCGCTGAACGTCTTCGTCTGCGAGGGACCGCGGCTGAAGCTCGGCGACTTCGGCATCGTGCGGCAGCAGAGCGATCGGCGCGGCATCACCGCGCACACGATGAACGCGATGACCGCGCCGAGCGATCTGCTCGATCGCGCGGCGCCGAAGTGGCAGGCGCGCGACGACGTGTATCAGGTCGGCCAGCTGCTCGGGATGCTCGTGCGCGGCGACGCCGCCTCGCGGATCCGCACCGGCGACGTCCGGCACCTGCCCTGCAGCGATCATCTGAAGGAGATCGTGCATCGCTGCATCGGTGAGCGGCGCAAGCGCTACGAGAGTGCCGATGAAATGATCGACGCGCTCCGCACTCGGCCCGCGGAGTTGAAGGCGGGCGTGCTGCGGACGTTGAAGGGCGTGCACCTCGCGTTCACCGGGATTCTCGACCGGCCGCGCCGCGAGGCCGCCCGCGCCGCCGCCCGCGCCGGCGCCGTCGTCCACGGCGGTCCCTCGGCGCTCACCACGGTGGTCGTGCGCGGACGCCCCAACGTTCAGCAGGTCGCGGGGCGGGACGCCGGGTTGAAGCTGATGGAAATCAAGCGGCTGCGCGAGAAGGGACATCGCATCACGCTGCTCAACGAAACCCAGTTCTGGCGGCTCGTGGACCGGCGGTGAGCAGGCGGCCGGACGTCCTGTCGACGCGCGCGCTCAATCGCGCGCTGCTGGCGCGGCAGCTGCTGCTGCGGCGATCAGCGCGAACGCCCGCCGAGGTCATCGAACATCTGGTCGGGCTGCAGGCGCAGGTGCCCAACTCGCCGTACCTCGCGCTGTGGACGCGGCTCCGGCGCTTCCGCCACGACGAGCTGACGCAGCTGTTGCTGCGCCGGCGCGTCGTCCGGCTTGCGTTGATGCGGTCCACGATCCATCTCGTCACGGCGCGCGATGCCCTCGTGCTGCGGCCGCTCGTGCAGCCTGTGCTCACCCGCGCGCTCAGGGGCAGCTTTGGCCGGCTGCTGGCGGGCATCGATCAGGACGCGCTGGCACGGGCCGCACGCGCGATCGTCGACGAGGAGCCGCGCACGCTCAATGATGTCGGCGCGCGCCTGCGAGGGCGCTGGCGCGGCCGCGACCCTTTCGCCCTCGGTCATGCGGCACGCGCGTTCGTGCCGCTCGTGCAGGTGCCGCCGCGCGGCGTGTGGGGCGACGCCGGCACGCCGGCGCTCGCCTCGATCGAGCAGTGGCTCGGGCGCCGCCTGGCGGCCCGGCCGTCGATCGACAAGATCGTCCTGCGCTACCTCGCCGCGTTCGGACCGGCGAGCGTGCGCGACGCGCAGGTCTGGTCCGGGCTCACGGCGCTCGGCGAGGCCTTCGACCGCTTGCGTCCGCACCTGCGCGCCTTCCGCAGCGACGGCGGACCGGAGTTGTTCGATCTTCCGGGTGCGCCCAGGCCGCACGCCGACGTCGCGGCGCCGCCGCGCTTCCTGCCCGAGTTCGACAACGTGCTGCTGTCGCACGTCGACCGATCGCGGATCGTGCCGGAGGCGCACCGGCGTGCGGTGTTCGCCAGCGCGGGACTGATGGCGGGTACGGTGCTCCTCGATGGTTTCGTCGGCGCGCGCTGGACGATTCAGCGCACGCGCCGCG
>JABFWM010000537.1 GCA_013362195.1 Acidobacteriota bacterium | reverse complement strand
GAGCTGGACGGCGGCGATGAGGCACGCAGGGCGGGCGGCGAGCGCCTGGCGCGCGTCTTCGAAAGACGGGGCCCGCCGCACGCGATAGCCGGCGCGCTGCAGCAGGTCCGCGAGCGACGTGAGCGACGCCGGGTCGGAGTGCACGAGGAGCACGCTCATACGCGCGGTGCGGCGCCCGCGACGGCGCACCCGTACGAGATCGTTAGCCGCCCCGCGATCGCCGCCGCCGGCGTCGTGGTCACCGGTCTGCGAAAAGAAGACTTTAGTTTCGCGCCGACGCAATCTTTGATCGTTCGGGAGGCTGCCTGGCGACGAATTCTCGCACCGCGCTTCGGAGAAAACGCGCCGGAGATCGCCGGAAGATGCCTGCGGATACAGAGGGTTACACGGTTCCATGACTTATCCCCGTTGATGGCGACTTCTTTGCAGTCAGCGAAGCCACACGACACCTAGAACACACTGCGGGCCACCGTCGGTTTCCTGCCGGCCGGGACCCTTCCACTGCTTTGGTGTCACAGGTTGAACGATGGCTCTCACTGCTATGCGACGCACACCGCCGTCGGCGCGTTTGATCGGCACCAGCCGCATAATCCGCGGACTGATGGAAGAGATCGACCGCATCTCCCGCTCCGATGTGAAGGTCCTGATCACCGGAGAAAGCGGCGTCGGTAAGGAGGTGGTGGCGACCGAGATCTTCGCGCGCAGCCCGCGCGCGCACCGGCCGTTCATCATGGTGAACTGCGCCGGCCTGCCCGAGACGCTCCTCGAATCGGAGCTGTTCGGGCACGTGCGCGGCAGCTTCACCGGCGCGTACCGCGACAAACCCGGAAAGCTCGAGCTCGCGCACACCGGCACGGTCTTCCTCGATGAAATCGGCGAGATGACGCTGCGCATGCAGGGGCTCCTGCTGCGCTTCCTCGAGACCGGCGAACTGCAGAAGGTCGGCGGCGACGGCGCCGAGACGCGTGTCGACGTCCGCGTCATCGCCGCGACCAACCGCGATCTGCGCCAGATGATCACGCAAGGGACGTTCCGAGAGGATCTCCTCTATCGCCTGAACGTGATCCATTTGACGGTGCCGCCGCTGCGCGAACGCGCCGAGGACATCGCCCCGCTCGTCGACTTCTTCCTGTCACGGATGGTGTCGCACACCGGCCGCTCGCACGGCTGCACGGTCACGCCGGAAGCCATGGCGGCGCTGACCCAGTACAACTGGCCGGGCAACGTCCGCCAGCTGCAGAACGTGCTCGAGCGCCTGGTCGTCGTCGGCCACTCGGAGCTGATCGATGTGGACGCGCTGCCGCCCGAGGTGCGCGCGCCGCGCGCCGCGGCACAGCGGCCGTTCGTGGAACGGCGCCGCACCATCGCGGACGAGCTGTTCTCGCGGCTGATGACCGACAAGGAATCGTTCTGGACGACGGTCTATCCGCTCTACATCCACCGCGAGATCACCCGCGGCACCGTGCGCGACGTCATCCGCAAGGGCCTCGAGGAATCGCGCGGCAATTACAAGGTGCTCGCCCGGATGTTCAACATGGAGCCGGGAGAGTACAAGCGGTTCCTGAATTTCCTGCGGAAGCACCATTGCCAGCTCCCCTTCAAGCAGTACCGGTGAGCGACGAGGACGTCACGATGCAGCGACTCGCGACTACGGTGATCGTGTTCCTTCTGACGGCGTCGGCGCTGGCGCAGCAGGCCGGGCCGTCGCCCGTCAAGGCGGAGGCGCGGCCCCGCAGCGCCGAATCGTCGCGCGCGATCACCCCGCCGGGGTACGTGATCGGGCCCGAGGACGTGCTCACGATTCTCTTCTGGCGCGACAAGGACATGTCCGGCGACGTCGTCGTCCGGCCCGATGGAAAGATCAGCACGCCGCTCCTGAACGACGTGCAGGCGGCTGGGCTGAGTCCCGACGAACTGCGCGTGCGCATCAACGAAGAGGCGTCGCGATACATCGAAGATCCGAATGCGACCGTCGTCGTCAAGCAGATCAACAGCCGCAAAGTGTTCATCACCGGGGAGGTCGAGAAGCCTGGCGCGTACGTGCTGACCGGACCGATGACCGTGCTGCAGCTCATCGCCAACGCCGGCGGCTTCAAGGAATATGCGAAGCGCGGCGACATCGTGATCATGCGGACGGAAAGCGGACGGCAGATCCAGCTGAAGTTCGACTACAGCGCGGTCGTCGCGGGCAGGAAGCTCCAGCAGAACGTCGAGCTGAAGCCGGGCGACACCGTCGTCGTGCCATAGCAGCCCCGAAGAACAGAAGAGACGTGTGCGATGCAGCGCCTGGGACTCCAACTCGTCGTCGCCTGTGCGATCGCGTCCGTGGCAGCGGACCCGGCCGTGCGCGCGGCCGAGCAGCCCTCGCGGATCTTCCGCGGGCTTTTTGGTCCCGATCCGGACGCGGCCGTGACGTCCCATCCGGTTGTGGAGCTGCGCGTCGCGACCTACGAGGCGCGCGGCCAGACGCAGCGCCGTGCTGGCGAAGGTGTCGATGAGTCGACGCAGGACGACGAGTTCTACTCCGGCGTGACCACCGGCGTGTCGTACCGGCGTAAGGCGCGAACCGCGCTGCTGACGGGCAGCGTCGGCAACGCGCTGCGCGTGTATCCGCTGGGCGGCGTGACGGTCGCGGAGCACTCCGGCTACGGCGGCATCGAGGTGCGCCCGAACCGCCGTACGACGGTGCGTGGGGCGGGTGGAGTGCTGTACACGCCGCTTCATCAGGTGCTCGGCCTGGCGGTGCCGACCGATGGCGGGGGTGGCGGCGGCGGCGACGCCTCCCTCCCGACGAATGCGTCGACCACGTATTCGGGGGGCCTGTCCGTCGCGCGACAGATTGGGCGTCGAGGCGTGCTCACCGTCGGCGGTGACGGGCGGACGACGCAGTTCGCCGGCCGCGACGCAGGCACGACGGCGCAGCAGGCGGGCGCGACCTATACCTACGACATGGGCAAGGGCTTCGGCCTTCGGGTCGGCGATGGCGTGCGCGTGCTTCGCGCCGGCACCGCACCGCCCATCGTCGCCCAGGACACCGCGCTCGGCATCGACGTGAATCGCGCGTTGACGGAGTCGCGGCGCACCACCGTGACCGTGACGACCGGATCGAGCATCGCGTCGAGCGAGACCGGCCGCCGGCTGATTGCGACCGGCGCGGCAACACTGCTCCACCGCGTCGGCCGATCGTGGCAGGCCAGCGCCAGTATCGAGCGCGGTCTGCAGGTCGCCGACCTGCTGCCCGAGCCGTTCGTGGCCAACAACGCAAGTTTCACCGTCGGCGGATTCCTGAGCCGGCGCGCCAGCCTCCGCGTGCGCGGCGTGTACGGATTCGGAGACTTCGATCTCGACGGGTCGGCGTCGCCGTACCGAAGCTATCTGGCGGAAGGACGCGCCGGGATTGCGCTCGGACGGCACGTTCAGCTCTACATCGAACACCTCTATTACCAGCATCGGTTCCCTGAGGCCCTGCTGCTGCCGGCCGACGTGCCGCACCGGCGCGTGCAGCACGGCACCAGGTTCGGGCTCGACATCTGGGCGACGCTCATGGGGCGATCATGATTCCCGGGCAGAAGTACACCCCGCAGGACGTCATCGACGCGGTCTGGCGCCGGAAATGGCTCCTGATCTGTCCGGTGATCCTGTTTGGCATTGCCGCGTTCCTCGTGACGCGGTCGCTGCCGAACCTCTATCGGTCGGAAACGCTGATTCTGGTCGTGCCGCAGCGGGTGCCGGAGAGCTACATCCGATCGACGGTGACGAGCCGGATCGAGGATCGTCTGCGATCGATCAGCGAGCAGATCCTCAGCCGATCGGTGCTCGAGCGCATCATCCTCGAGTTCAACCTCTATTCCGAGCAGCGGCAGCACGCCCCGATGGAAGACGTGGTGGTGCGCATGCGCAAGGACATCGAGGTCGAGCCGCCGATCAAGGACGACACGTTCCGCATCAGCTACGTGTCCGGCGATCCGGTGATCGCACAGAAAGTCGTGGCGCGGCTGGCCGGGATGTTCATCGACGGGAACGTACGCGACCGGCAGGTGCTCGCCGAGGGCACCAACCAGTTCCTCGAGTCACAGCTGGAAGACGCGCGGCAGCGCCTGATTGAACACGAGCGGAAGCTCGAGGAATACCGCCGGCACTACATCGGCGAGCTGCCGTCGCAGCTGCAGTCGAACCTGCAGGTGATTCAGACGACGCAGATGCAGCTGCAATCGCTCTCGGAATCGCTCAATCGCGATCGCGACCGGCGGCTGGTGCTCGAGAAATCGATGGCGGACATGCGCGCCGATCCGGTAACCGCCGCCGTCACGGCGGAGGCGGCGGAGCACGCCGTCGATCCGCTCGAAGCCGCGCGGACCGAGCTCGCCGCGCTGCAGCGGCGCCTCAAGCCGACGCATCCGGACGTGATCGCCGCGAAGAAGCGCGTCGCGGAGCTCGAGGCGGCGCGCGTCGTGCTGCCCGGCACCGAGGCGGGGCCGGCGCCGCCGGTCCCCGACAGCATCGTCGTGCGGCGCATGCACGAGACGCAGACCGAGATCGACAAGCTCGATCGGCAGATTGCCTCGAAGGACGCCGACATGGTCCGGCTGCGGGGGCTCGTGAGCGACTACCAGCGGCGTGTCGAAGCGGTGCCGACGCGCGAATCGGAGATGGCGGAGCTGACGCGCGACTACGAGACGCTGCAGAAGACGTATCAATCGCTGCTCGCGAAAAAGGAAGACTCGAACATCGCCGCGAACCTGGAGAAGCAGCAGATCGGCGAGCAGTTCAAGGTCCTCGATCCGGCGCGCGTGCCGGAGCGTCCGTTCAGCCCGAAGCGGCTGCAGTTGAACCTGATGGCCGTCGGCGTCGGGCTGCTGCTCGGCGTCGCGCTGGGCGCGCTGATCGAATATCGCGACACGTCGCTTCGCACCGAGTCGCAGCTGCTCGAGGCGTTCAAGATTCCGGTGCTCGCGGTGCTGCCGGTGATGGAGTCGCTCCGGGAGAAGCGCCGCCGCCGGCTGCGCGTCGCGCTGACCGCGACCGCCGCGTTTCTCGCAACGGCAGGCGCAGCGGCCGGCGCCGCCTGGCGCCTTGGCCTTCTCAAACGGTGGTTCTGATGGCAGAGAGTGCAGTCGCGTCGCGCGTGTTCCTTCCGCTGGCCCACGGCGCCGCCAAAGAGCTCTTCGATCCCGCGCTGACCGGCAAGATCGCCGCGCCCGGCATGCTGCCGGTGGCCACGGAGCAGTACCGCCGCCTCGCGGCGATCCAGCACCACGGGCAGCACGACACCGGCCTGCGCGTCGTCCTGGTCACCAGCGCGATCA
>JABFWM010000614.1 GCA_013362195.1 Acidobacteriota bacterium | reverse complement strand
GCTTCCTTGTCCTTCGCCGCCGCCACCAGGTGCACCCGCACCTGATTGAACGGAAACGCGCGCCGTCCCCGCCCGACGTCCTGAACCTGCTGCTCCGCGCGATCGAGCACCGCGTGGAGGATTTCAATCGGGGTGATCGCGCTCGGTCCGACGAATTCCTCGACGGCGGCTTCGATGGTTCGCGTGATCTTCCGTTCGAGCCGGCGTGCCTTGCCCGCAATATCCATGGACGTGGTCCTCAGCGAACGAGCCCCAACGATGCGGCCGCCGCGACGATCTCTCCGGCGGCTGGCGCCGCCCCTGCCCCGCCGTACCCGGCGTTCTCCAGGAGCACCGCGACGGCGACGCGTTTCGTCGCGGCGCCGTACGGCGCAAAGCCGATGAACCACGAGTGCGACGGCGCGCCCGTGATTTCCGCGGTGCCGGTCTTGCCCGCGATCGGGACGGCTGATCCCCGCAGGACGCGTCCCGTCCCGTCCATCACCGCGTCGCGCATGAACTGCGCGAGTGTGTGCGCGGTGCCGGCCGGGAGAAAGTCGTGGGCGTCCGCGGCCGGCCCGCTCGCGTCGATGCGCACATCGCGCAGGCGGCCATCCGTGGCAATCGCCGCGGCGATGCGCGCCATCTTCACAGGGGACGCGACCACTTCGCCCTGCCCGTAGCCGATCTGCGGCAGCGTGTCGCGGATGCGCGCGTCGGAGTTGTTGCGCGCGAGAGGAATCTCGGCGCGTTCGGCCGTCTCGAGCAGCGCGCGCGCGCCGACGCGCACGGCCAGCTGCGCGAAGTAGGCGTTGCACGACACGACGAGCGCGCGGTGCATGTCGATGGTGCCGTGAGGCTCGTGATCCTTCACGTCGTCGCGTATCGGACGGGCGTAGCCCGGGAGGCGGGCGCCGACGCGATTGTCGGGCAGGCGGCTGCACGTGTAGGTGCGCGCTGCGCCGCCGGCGTCCTGCCGCAGGGCCGCTGCCGCGGTGATCAATTTGAAGGTCGAGCCCGGCGGATACAGGCCATAGCGGGCGCGATCGAGCAGCGACTCGTCGGGCGCGGCCGACGGCTCGGCGTCGCGGCCCGCCGCGGGCGGCGGTTGCCCGGGATGGCGCTCGCCCGGGAGCGGCCACGGGTAACTGACGCTGGCCAGCAGATCGCCGGTGGACGGATCGATCACGACCGCGGCGGCATGGCCGCTTTCCGACCGTCGCGCGTACGAGGCGACAATCGCCGCGACGCGCGCCTGCAGTCGCGCATCGATGGTCAGGCGCAGCACGCGATTCGGGTTCATCGCCGCGCGCACGCCCGGATCGTCGCTGTCGAAGCGGTGCCGCAGCAGCGGCACGAGGTCGCGATAGTCACGACGAAGCGCCGTCCCCTGCGATCCGTCCTTTTCGGCGATCGTCACGACCGATGGATGATCGTCGAACCCGCGCAGGCGCGCTTCGCTGTCGCGTTCGACGAACGATGTGTTCGATGCGCTCCAGTTGCGCCGTGTCTCCGCGTCGCCCAGCAGGTGGAAGGCACGGCCGCCGAGCGGATAACAGCGCCCGCGCGGCGTGCGGTCACGCGGGGTGTCGATCGACACACCGACCCGTTGATAGGCCGCGGCGGCCTTCCGCATGCGTTCGGGATCGTCGGTTGCGAGCACCAGCCCGTCGCGATCGACGATGGTGCCCCGCGGAATCGCGCGCGCGATATCGAGAATGCGCGGGTTGTACTGATAACGTCGGCCGCCGTCGGCCTGCAGGCCGAGGTGTGGCTCGACGACCACCTGATCGGCGCGCGCCACCTGGACGCGCGCGGCAAACACCAGGAGCACGCCGGCCGCGACGGCGAGGACGGCGCTCAGCGCGCGGATCGGCTTCGCGAACACGACGAGATCCGCGGGAGGCGCGGCATCGGATCGGATCGACGCGAGCAGGCCGAGGGCGGCAAAGTTCGCGACCATGGCGGAACCGCCGAAGCTGAGAAACGGCGTCACGACGCCGGTGAGCGGCACGAGGCCGAGCATGCCGCTCGCCATCAGCAGGACGGGGACGGCGATGAAGAGCGCGAGCAGCGTCGCGAGGAAGAAGCCGTAATCGCTCGACGCCCGACGGGCGATCGACAGGGCGCGCGCGATGATCGCGGCGTAGGTGAGCGCGACAATCACGAGGCCGGACAGCCCGAGTTCCTCCCCGACCGCTGCGAGCACGAGGTCGGTGTGGCCGGCCGGCAGGTAACGCGTGTCACCCAGACCGACGCCGGTGCCGGTCAATCCGCCGGTCGCCAGCGCCCAGAGGGCCTGCGCGATTTGATCCCCTCCGTGCGCGATGTTGTCCCACGGCGATTGCCAGATGCGCACGCGATCCACCAGCGTCGCCGAGATGTTCAGCCGGTAGCCGAGATAGAACCCGGCGGCGAGGCACGCGGCGCCGGCAAGCATCACGCCGACGGTGCCGCGCGCGATGCCGTAGGCCGCCAGGAACACGACCGCCAGCATCAGCGCCGGTCCCAGATCGCGCTGCCCGAAGAACAGGACCAGCGCGGCGCCGACGCCGAGGAACACCGGCAGCGCGTAGCGCGCACGCGGCAGGTTCATCCACCGCGGCAGCCGCACCGTTCCGATCCCGTCGCTTCGCACCGCCCGCAGCAGCTCCCAGTTGCGGGCGAAGTACCCCGCAAGAAAGAGCGCCAGCAGAATGCGAATCGCCTCGATTGGCTGAAACGGCCCCAGGTTCACTTTGGCGCCGCTGCCTGCGGGTCCGCTGCCGAGCGGCGACAGGAGCAGCAACGACAGCACGAACGCGCCGAGCAACGGCAGGTAGCTGAGCGCGCGCACGCTGCTCGTGCGGAGCGTCACCAGCGAGAGCGCGGCGGCGATCCCGAGGCCGGCAACGACCCCTTGCGCGTAGCGGACGAAGAGCAGGCTGTCGCGCAGCGGATCGGGTCGGCTCACCATCGCGGCGAAGCCGAGCGCGGTGAGCACGTGCGCCGCCGTCAGCAGCACGCGGTCGCCGGGCACGCGCCTGGCGTGCCACGCGAGCGACACCGCCTGGAAGGCGACGAGATAGAGGAAGGCCCATACGATCAGCGCCGACCGCATCGTCGCGCGGTCGCGCACCACGAACGATGGCTTCAGCTCCGCGAGCTGGGCGGCGGTGAACAACGGGCGCGTGCGCGTCTGGTCCGCCGCATCCGCGACGCGAATGCGCGCGAGCGCGCCGACGTTGGCGAGCGTGCGGCGGCTGCCGTCCGCGCGCAGCAGATACGAGAAGACCTGGTCCGCGGCGGCGCGGCGCTCCGGCGGCAGCGGCAGCACCGGTTCCAGCGCGCGCGCGAGCGCGTCGGCGTCGGCGACAGCGTTCAGGTTCACCGGCGCAGCCGTCGTCGCAACGGTGCGTGACATGGAGAAGGCGCCGGCATACGCCAGCCACAGGAGCACGATCGCGATCGCGCCGGTTGCCGCCAGCGGCCGGTCGAAGGCCGCGGCAGTCCTGCGGGCGACGCTGACGCGTCGCGCATCGCGGACGGCCGCCGTCGTGTAGGTCACCGCCATGAGACGAGGTCCGGCTCGCGGATGGATTGCTCGAGCTCGATGTCGTTCGTGCGCATGTCGATCTGTTCCCGGCCGCGCCGCGTCCGGCGGAGTCCGGTTGCGGCGCCTGCAAACCCGGGGATGCGTTCGTACAGCGTCTGCGCCTGCCGGTAGGCCTCGCCGGCGCGCTGCAGGTACTCGGCTTCCTGCGGCAGCCGGGCGAGCTGGCGCGCCGTCTCGAGCAGGCTGTCGCCGCGCGTCCGATACCCGTCGGCCAGTTGCAGCGTCTCGCGATCGCCGACCGCGTAGCCGAGCTTCTGCGCCGCTTTCATCGCATCGGCGCCGCGATCGATGTCTTCGAGCCCGTAGATGAACGTCCGCGCGAGCCCGAGGAACGGATCCGGCCAATCACGCCGCAGCTCCGCGGCCTCTCGAAAGGCCGCAACCGCCTCGGTGAACTCCTGGTTCGCGGCGGCCGTGTGGCGGCGCATCTTTTCGGCCTCCCCGTCGATGCGATGAAGGTGCCCTTCGCAGTAGCGCAGCGACGCGCGCAGCATCCGGTCCTGTGGCGCGATGACGAGCGCCTGCTGCAGGTTCTTCTGCGCCGTCCGCCACTGCCGTTCGCGTACCGTCGGCAGCGCGCTGCGGTAATTCGCGATCACCTGATCCGCCAGCACGCCGACACGCTGTTCGAGCGTACGTTCGAGCGGTGCAACACCGACGCGCAGGTAGCTGCGGCGCGACAGCGCCTCGTAGCGCGTCCACACGTCATCCATCGCGTCGAGATCGCGCGTGGTGGCGGCCGCCGCGGCACGCCGCGCGCCGAAGCTCACCGCCATCTCGTTGAACACCAGCAGGAGCGCCGCGAACACCAGCAGCGCGCGCATCGGATGGCGCCGTTTCAGGCGCGGGAGCTTCGAGGGCTTCGATGCGGGCTGCGGGGCGGCCACGGGCGCGGCGGCGGAAGGCGGCGCGATCGGCTGCGGCGCGGACGTGGTGCGCCGCGTCGCGTCGGCTTCGCCGGGGACGACGGTGACGCGCGTGCGTCGGGTCGCCTCGTCGGCGCGGGCCGGGAACCCGAGCGTCTGGGCTTCCGGCGTGCGTCCAGCGGCAATCAAGTCGAGATCGCGCATCACCGCGGTCGCGGACTCGTAGCGATCGGCGAGGGCCGGCGCGAGCAGGCGCGCCACGACCGCCTGGTGCGCCGCCGGACAGGACGCGGGCAGCGGCCGCCACGCGTATCCCGACCGGATCTGCTGTTCGAGCCGGCGCGTGTCGGTCGCCTGAAACAGCGGCCCTCCCGCGAGCAATTCGTAGAGGATGGCACCCACCGCCCACAAGTCGGCGTGCGCATCGACTTCCGTTGACTGCAAACGCTCGGGCGACAGGTACGGCATGCTGCCGAAGTCGTTGCGCGTCACCCGGCGGCTCAGCGACAGCGCCTTGGCGATGCCGAAGTCGAGGACCTTGATCTCGCCCTTCGCGGTCAGACGGATGTTGCGCGGTTTGAGATCGCCATGCACGAGCGACGCGGACGTCCTGCCGTCGATCGTCGTCGCGAAGGAGTGCGCGGCCTGCAGGAAGCGGCACAGCGCCGACGCAATCCGGACCGCTTCCGCCGGCGGGGTCGGCCCGCGATGAATGACGTCGGAGAGGTTCTCCCCTTCGACGTACTCCATCGCGATGAAATAGTAGGGCGGCTGATCCCCATCGTCGTACACGCGCGGCACGAGGCCGCAGGCTTCGGCAAGCCGCTGCTGCAGGCGGGCGCCGGTGCGCTCCGCCTCGAGAATGTC
>JABFWM010000455.1 GCA_013362195.1 Acidobacteriota bacterium | reverse complement strand
CTTCTGCGGCCTCCGAGCGGGCCGCGGCCGCGGCCCGCTCGTGAAGGTCAGCTTCCATCCGAGACGCGCGCGCCCGCTCTTGCACGAGGTGCTGCTCCGCCTCCCGACGCCGTCGGGCCGCCTCCTGCGCGTCGAGCCGTGCGATGGCGGCGGCGCGGGCGTAGGTCGCAGCTTCCGCGCGCGCGAGGTCTTCCTCCCGCTCCGCGTGATGCGCTCTGCGGGCGAGCCGGGCTTCCGGCAGCAACGCGCGGGCGCGTTCCAGCGCACCTTCCAGGTAGGTCGTCGTGATTCCACTTGCCCAGTACGACACCGCCGCCAGACTGCCCTGGGTGGTCTCCCGATCGGTCGCCAGCTCACGGCCGCCGTGCAGTGGGAAGAACACGAACCACGCGTCCCACCGCGCCACCGCATGCGTCGACGCATACACGCGCACGACGTACTCGTTGCGATCCGTCGCGACGAGCACCTGCGAGTACTGCATGACGAAATGAACCATGTCCCCCTCGATAGTCCGCCCGACTCGCCGTGTTCCGCAGCAAACAGGATGCCGGCATCGCGTTCATGACCGCTCAAGGATAGGTCCTGGCGTGCTTCTCCGCTCACGCATACTAGTCGCCGGCGGTGCGCATCGAGCAAACGGGCACCAAGCTTGCGTGAGCACGGCCGAGAGCTCCGGCGTAACGCGTCGCAGCCGTAGCGGCGTAGCACCAGGCGACTGCGGATCCGGATTGTGTCTCAGGAGGATACCCGGCCATGCCAGGGAAGACCTCGACGCCAGACGGCAAGCGGCCGCCACTCGCCGCCGAACTGATCGTCGCCAATGCCCCCGACCCCGTGTTCGTCTTCGACCTGAATGGCCAGATCCTGGAAGTCAACGAGGCCGGATCGCAGCTGCTCGGGCTCCATCGCGGCGCCGTCCTCGAGCAGTCACTGTCGCGTTTCCTCAGTGCGGCGGAAACCGCCGAATTCGAGGGCGCCGTCCGTGAGGTCGTGGCGCACGGGGTGATGCGCAACGTCCGCCTCTCACCGCGCAGGGTGTCGGGTGAGATCATTCCCACCGCGCTCGATGCCTCCGTCCTGCGCGGTCCTGACGGGCAGGCGATCGGCGTGATCGGCATCCTGCGCGACATGCGGGAGCTGGACGAGGCGCGCGCCTCCGCCGAGGGCCTGATCAAGAACGCGCCCGATCCCGTGTTCGTCTCCGATCTCGACGGAAAGATTCTTCAGGCCAACGATGCGGTCTTCAACCTCCTCGGGTTCCGTCCCGATGAATTGATCGAGCACTCGCTGGCAGGCATCATCTCGGTTGAAGAGACGCGTGAGTTCATGACCGCGCTCCGCGAGGTGGTCGAGCGCGGCGAGACGAGAAACGCCCGCCTCCATCCGCGAAGCGCCTCCGGCGAGATCATCCCCACGTCCCTGAACGCGTCGGCGCTCCGCGCGCCGGGCGGCGACGTCATCGGGGTCATCGGCATCCTTCGCGACATGCGCGAACTGGACAAGGCGTGGCGCTACGCGGAAAGTCTCATCAAGGACGCGCCGGATCCGGTGTTCGTGAGCGATCTCCAGGGCAAGATCCTCCAGGCGAACGACGCGGTCTCCGAGCTCTTCGGCCTGCGTGACGAGCAGGTGGTCGAGCAGTCGCTGTCGCGGTTCATCGACCCCGAGGAAACCGACGGGTTCGTCGCCGCGCTGCGCGAGGTTGTCGAGCGAGGGATCACGCGCAACGTGCGTCTCAACCCCCGCAACGCATCAGGTGACGTGATTCCGACGACCCTCAATGCCTCGGCGCTGCGCGATGCCGATGGCCAGGTCGCCGGCGCGATCGGCATCCTCCGCGACATGCGCGCCTACGAACATATGGTGCATGCGCTCGAAGAGTCACGGCGGGAGCTCGAAGCGGCCAACCGCGCGAAGGACCGGTTCCTGGCGATGGTGTCGCATGAACTGCGCACGCCGCTGATGGCGATGCTCGGCTGGGCGAGAATGCTTCGCTGCGGCATGCTCGACGAGGCGAGCGCGGCCCGCGCGCTCGAAGTGATCGAACGCAACTCCAAGCTGCAGGCGCATCTCATCGACGATCTCCTGGATCTCTCCCGGATCGTCACCGGCAAACTTCAGCTGGAACTGCGCCCGCTCGATCCGGTCGGTGTCCTCGAGGCCTCGATCGAAGCCGTCCAGACGACCGCTGACGCCAAGCACATTGCGCTCAAAGTCATGCTCGACCCGTCAGTCGGATCGGTCCAGGGCGATCCGCAGCGGCTGCAGCAGGTGGTCTGGAACCTGCTCTCGAACGCGATCAAGTTCACCCCGCAGCACGGGCGAGTCGAGCTGCGGCTCGAGCGGATCGGCGCGACGGCTCGGATCAGCGTGAGCGATACGGGGCCCGGCATCGGTCCCGAGCTCCTGCCGCACATCTTCGATCCGTTCCACCAGGGTGCGAACGCGCAGCGCGTCGGCGGCCTCGGGCTCGGCCTCGCCATCGTCCGTCACATCGTTGAGCTGCATGGCGGTTCGGTCAGCGCCGAGAGCGCCGGCGAGGGCCGCGGCGCCACGTTCAAGGTCGACCTGCCCGCGCTGGGAGACGAGCTCAAAGCGCTGCCGGCAACGGGGGTCCTGACGGGTTCCGTACCGGGATCATCGGCGCGGCTGTTCGACCTCGCCGGCGTCAACGTGCTGGTGGTCGATGACGAGGCCGACGCACGCGTCCTGTTGACGACGATCCTGCACCATGCCGGCGCCACGGCGGCCGCGGTGTCCTCGGGCGCCGAAGCACTGGACCTCCTCGACCGTCAGCCCGTGGACGTGCTCGTCAGCGACATCGAGCTGCGCGAAGAAGACGGGTGCGCCTTGATCCGCCGGGTGCGCGAGCTCGGGCCGGACAAGGGCGGCACGATCCCCGCGATCGCGGTCACCGCCGACGCGCGAGCCGAGACTCGCGTGCGGGCGCTCTCGGCCGGATTTCAGCTGCATATCGCCAAGCCCATCGATCCCGCGGAATTGA
This sequence comes from Acidobacteriota bacterium, assembly GCA_013362195.1. GTDB lineage: Bacteria > Acidobacteriota > Vicinamibacteria > Vicinamibacterales > 2-12-FULL-66-21 > QHWT01. Next base: position 2,304 of record JABFWM010000455.1, on the reverse strand, counting down.
CCGGCGTCATTGCTGAAATCGTCGGCGACCGAAGTAATTGACACGTCGGTCCGTCAGCCTCGCTCTCGATCGGTGGCACACCGAGATTACTGGCGCTCGGGCACGATTACTTCAAACCCAGCTTCTTGCCGGACGACAGCAGTCGAATGGACTCGCGAATGCGGCGTTCCCGCGTCTCGGCGCGCTTCGCGATGTGAATCCAGACGACGAAGTCACGGCGGTAGGTCGGCGCAAGCGCCTGAAAGTACTGCCACGCGCCGGGGTTCGTCTTGAAGGCCCTGGCAATGTAGGACGGCAGCTGCGGAATCGGCCCATGCGGCGCATACGTGTTCCGCGTGGGAGCCGCCGCCAGGCCCGCCGCTGCAAGCTGCCCCGCTGCCTCGAGGGCCTTCCAGCGTTTGCGGTTGAGCGCCGACCACTTGCTCGCGGGCTTCCGCGGTGTGACCTTGATCGCGTAGCGATCGTCGTCCAGACGTTTGACGAGACTGTCGATCCACCCGAAGCAGAGCGCCTCGCGGACGAAGTCTTCGTATGGCATCGCCGTGATGCCGGTGTGCTGCTTGTGGCGGACGAGCCAGATCCCCGGGCTCGTCGCGTGATGCCTGGCGAGCCACCGGCGCCACGCTTGCCGTGTTCGCACGTCCAGCGTGATCAGATCGCCTGCCATCACCTCACGACCCACGATCGCCGTCGGACCCGCTGATCCTTTACACCCGACCGACGCACACGGGAGCCGGGAGAAGGTTCGACGTTCGCGGGGATAATTATTGTGTGGCGAGATCGGTCTGCTGGTGATGGCCGGCGAGCCACTTGCCGTTTCGTCTGGTCCAGACGGTGGACGCGAGGATGGTCGATGCGAGCGGCTGATCCCCGAACGTGCCCGTGCCTCTCCAGGTAGACAGCACGATCGCCGAGTTCTCATCGAGCCACGTCACGTGCGGATTGACGATGTCCCAGCTGGTCACGTGAAACGCGTCCAGTCCGTTGACGAGCAGGTTCATCGGGATGAATCCGGACTTCGCGGCCCAGACGCCCTCCGGCAGCACGAGCGAGAGGAATGCGGACTTGTCAGCCGTGACGACCGCTTCGTGAAGCGCACGCTCACGCGCGACGAGCATCTGCTCTGCATCGTTCGGGTCCGTCGGGGGCCTTTGCTGCCCGTCGACCACGACAACAGCCAACAGAACCGCGGCGGGGATCAACGCGAGCTTCGTCATGCGGCCTCCCTGGCCGATTATGACGTCCGATCGGCGCGAGTGGCCTGAGATCGACCGAAGCCGCAGGTTCGGGGCGGCACGATCCAACAGCCGCAGGTGATGGGATGGCACACCGTGATGAGGCAGCGGGACGTCGATGAGGAACCGCCGCGGCAAGGCGCCACGGCCGATGTGTCGAAGTGTTCCGTAGTGTCCGACGGGCAACCCGCTCCTGGCGCGCGGCAAGCGGAACCCTCGAGGCTGCGAGCCCGACGGCCCTGCTAGCCCGCCGAACACTACAGAATTTGAGGGCGACGAATACGACGGACATCGCGCTTCGTGCGCCCAACGCTTCGGATGGTTACCGCCTCACGACGACAGGCAGAACCAGCCCCACGAACGAACCCACAGGCATTACGGGTTAACCAGCGGACGGAAAGATATAGAGGCGGGGTCGATTCGTAGAGAAAAACGCCGGCAATTATTGATGCTTGATCGGAGAAGCATGCGGCGTCCGGCACTGTGTTTGCTCTGAAAATCTGCGGGACTGGAGGTGCGAGGGAATCATGGTTCATTTCGTCACGCAGTATCCGCAGGTGCTCGTCTCCCCCGACGGCCACGAGTACGTCGCGAGAGTGTATGCCTCGACGCACGCGCTGGCGGGGTGGGACGCGTGGTTCGTGTTCTTTCCGTTGCGCGGCGGTCGCGAGCTGGCCACCGATCGGCAGACCACGCAAGGCAGTCTGGCTGCGGTGTCGTACTGGGCAAGCGGGATCACGACCACCTATCTGGAAGCGGCGCTGGAGCGGGCCCGCGCACTGCTGCCGGAAGCACGGCTCGCGCGCAGGGCACAACATGAGGAGCGGGAGGAAGAGCTCGCTCGCGCCGAGGCCGAGATCTACGCCCGGAGCGCTGCCGTCGCGCGGCTCGAAGCGCGGGAGGCGGCACGGCGCCGCCGCGAAGCGGAGGCGCTGCTCCTGGCCGAGCGGGCGCGCGCGGCGCGGCTCGAAGCCGATCTTCACGAACGGGCCGCCGCTGCGGCGCGCGCGGAGGCCGCAGAAGCAGAGGGGCGCCGGGGGCGCCGCCACGGGGAACGGCGCTTCAGTGG
>JABFWM010000410.1 GCA_013362195.1 Acidobacteriota bacterium | reverse complement strand
AGCAGCAGATGTCTCATGGCGCCGGATGTTACTTGATCCGTCGGGAGGACGGGTGGCGGCGGCAAGGGTCCGGCGGGTCTGAAGACCCGCCCTACGCGGCCGGCGGGTCTGAAGACCCGCCCTACGCAGAAATATTTCCGGCGGTTCTCCAGACCCGTCCGCACGTGATCACGATGTAAGGGCGGGTCTTCAGACCCGCCGCGCGTAGAACGCCCGGTTGTAGGGCGGGTCTTCAGACCCGCCGCGCGTAGAACGCCCGGTTGTAGGGCGGGTCTTCAGACCCGCCGCAGCGAGAACACGCGATTGTAGGGCGGGTCTTCAGACCCGCCGCAGCGAGAACACGCGATTGTAGGGCGGGTCTTCAGACCCGCCGCGTCCGGCGGACCGCCTACCGAAAACGCTGCTGCAGCTTCGCGAGCTCGGCGCTGCCGGGACAGAGATCCTCGAACCGCAGGTCCACCAATGGCGCCGCGACGGTGTTGCTCTGCTCGTGCATGTCCACCGACCCGGCCGACAGATAGAGGAGGCCCGTCAGGATCTCACCGTCCTTCTGACGATCGCGGATGTAGCTGTAGGCGCGGTCGCGGTCGGTGGGATCGTAGTCCTCGGCGACCTTGTGCAGCCGCACCCAGCTGCCGTCGTGCAGCATGACGTTGCGCACGGCGCCGGGATCGTAGTCGGTGGTGATCGCGGCCGCGGGCGGTACAAAGTCCGCGTGCACGACCTCGACGTTCTTCTCGCGCGTGTAGGCGTAGCTCTTGGTCGAGCCCTCGTGATCGTTGAAGGTCACGCAGGGTGAAATCACGTCGATGAAGGCGAACCCCTGGTGCGCGAGGCCGGCCTTGAGAATCGGCACGAGCTGCGCCTTGTCGCCCGAGAACGCGCGCGCGACGAAGGTGGCGCCGAGCGTGAGCGCGAGCAGGCAGCCGTCGATCGCCGCCATCGTGTTCGCTTCGCCCTTCTTGCTCGTCGAGCCGACGTCGGCCGACGCGGAGAACTGGCCCTTGGTCAGCCCGTAGACGCCGTTGTTCTCGAGAACGTAGAGGACGTTGACGTTGCGCCGGATCGCGTGACAGAGCTGGCCGAGGCCGATGGAGAGCGAATCGCCGTCACCCGAGATGCCGATGTAGACGATGTCGCGGTTGGCGGCGTTCGCGCCGGTGACGAGCGCCGGCATCCGGCCGTGCACGCTGTTGAAGCCGTGCGCCTCGCGCAGGAAGTAGGCCGGCGTCTTCGACGAGCAGCCGATCCCCGAGAGCTTCGCCACCCGGTAGGGCTCGATCGCCAGCTCCCAGAACGCCTGGACGATCGCCGCCGTGATCGAATCGTGGCCGCAGCCGGCGCAGAGCGTGGTGATCGCGCCTTCGTAGTCGCGGCGCGTCAGGCCGATCGCGTTCTTCTGGAGCGCCGGGTGGTGCACTTTCGGCTTGGCGATGTAGGTCATGCCGCTTTCTCCATCCGCGCCTTCACCCCCGAGACGACGTGATGCGCGCTCATCGGGAAGCCGCCGTAGTAGGTGACCGATTGCAGCTTGTCGATCGACACGCCTGCATCGAGCCGCAGCAGGCTGCGCAGCTGACCGTCGCGGTTCTGCTCGACAACGAAGTTCATGTCGTGCGCGTCGAGGAAGGCCGTGACCTCGGCGCCGAAGGGGAAGCCGCGCACGCGCATGTAGTCGAGCGTCAGCCCCTCCGCCGCGAACATGTCGAGTGCTTCGACGCAGGCGGCGTGGCAGCCGCCGATGGTCACCAGCCCGAGCTTCGCACCGGGCGTGGTCTTGATGAGCGGCGGCGGCACGGCACGGGCCGCGCCCTCGATCTTGCGATCGATCCGATCGACGACGTCGGTGTATTCGGCGGCGTCTTCCGTGTAATAGCCGAACTTGTTGTGGCCCGACCCGCGCGTGAAGTAGGCGCCGCGCGGGCTGGTGCCCGGCAGCGTCCGCGCCGCGATGCCGTCGCCGTCGCTGTCGAGATAGCGATAGAACGTCTTCACCGCGTCGAGCTGCGCCGCCGTCAGCACCTTCCCGCGATCCGGACGATAGCGGTCGTCCCACGTCAACGCCGGCACCATCCAGTCGTTCATGCCGATATCGAGATCGCTCAGCACGAACACCGGCGTCTGGAATCGTTCCGCGAGGTCGAACGCGGCGACGGCGAGCTCGAACGCTTCCCGCGGGTCCGCGGGATAGAGGCAGATGTGCCGCGTGTCGCCGTGAGACGCATACGCGCAGAGCATCAGGTCGCCCTGCTGCGTGCGCGTCGGCATGCCGGTCGACGGTCCGGTGCGCTGCACGTCGAAGATGACGGCCGGCACCTCGGCGTAGTACGCCAGGCCGATGAACTCGCTCATCAGCGAAATGCCCGGACCGGCCGTCGGCGTGAACGCGCGCGCCCCCGCCCATGACGCGCCAATCACCATGCCGATGGCGGCGAGCTCGTCCTCCGCCTGCAGGATCGCGAAGCGGTTGCGTCCGCTGCCCGGTTCGCGGCGGTACTTCTGGCAGAATCCGCGGAACGACTCCATCAGCGACGTCGCCGGCGTGATCGGATACCACGCCCCGACGGTTGCGCCCGCGTACAGGCACCCGAGCGCCGCCGCGGTGTTGCCGTCGATCAGGATCGAGTCCTTCGTCGCGTCCATGGCCTGGAGACGGATCGGCAGCGGGCAGGTGAAGTTCGCCCTCGCGTAGTCGTAGCCGAGCGCGAACGCCTTCTGGTTCGACTCCATCAGCGCCGGCTTCCTGCCGAACTTCTCCGCGAGCAGCGCCCGGATGATCGGCGGATCCATGTCGAGCAGGGCCGCGAGCGCGCCGGCGTAGGCGATGTTCTTCATGAGAATGCGCTCGCGCACCTGCGTGAACTGCGCATTGCACATCTCGGCGAGCGGGAGGCCGAGATAGGTGACGTCGGCGCGCGACAGCTTCGCATCCAGCGGCCAGGTCGAGTCGTAGACCAGCCATCCGCCCGAGCGGACTTCCGCGATGTCCTTCTCGTAGGTGGCCGGGTTCATCGCCACCAGCAGATCGAAGTGCGGCGTCCGCGCGGTGTAGCCGTGGCGATTGACGCGGATCTCGTACCACGTCGGCAGGCCCTGGATGTTCGACGGGAAGACGTTCTTGCCGGTCACGGGCACGCCCATCCGGAAGATCGCCTGCATGATCAGGCCGTTGGCCGACGCCGATCCGGTGCCGTTGGCCGTCGCGATTTTGAATGCGAACTCGTTGATGCGATCCATGGTGAAAATGGCTTACGACTTATGGCTCAAGGCTCATGGCTCATTGCGGCTCATGCCTGGTCGGCTCATGGCCTGGTCACCCCGTAAGCCGGCATCACCTTGAGCCACGCCGAGCCTTCAGCCTTGAGACTTGAGCCGTTCGCCGCTCCTCCCGCGTAAGGGAGTTGCAGGACGAACTTCCGCATGTCCCACGCATACGTGGGACACCGCTCGGCGCACAAGCCGCAGTGCAGGCACACGTTCTCGTCCTTCAGCATGACCCGCCGCGTCTGCTTCAATCCGCCCGAGACGAACAGCGGCTGATCGAGGTTGTCGGCCGGGACCCGGAACCGCGTGCGGAGTTCTCCTTCCCCGCCGTTCGGCGCGATGGCGAGGCAGTCGACCGGACAGATGTCGATGCAGGCGTCGCACTCGATGCAGAGCGCGTCGTGAAAATGTGTCTGCACGTCGCAGTTCAGGCACCGCTCGACTTCCTCGCGCGTCTGGTCGGCCGTGAACCCCTTCTCCACTTCCATCGTCAGGCTCTGGAAGCGGAGCGGCAGGTCGACGTGGACCATTTTCTGGCGCTGCGCCGGGCTGTAGTCGTTGCTGTAGGCCCATTCGTGCAGCCCCATCTTGGTGCTCGAGAGCGTCATCCCGCGAGGCGGCCGCGTGTCGACCGGAACGCCGCGGCAGTAGTTGTCGATCGAAATCGCCGCCTGGTGCCCGTGCTCGACCGCCCAGATGATGTTGAGCGGACCGAACGCGGCGTCCCCGCCGAAGAACACCCCCGGCCGCGTCGACATGAACGTCGTCTTGTCGACGACGGGCATGTCCCACTTGCCGAACTCGATGCCGATGCTGCGTTCGATGAACGGGAACGCGTTGTCCTGTCCGATCGCGAGCACCACCGTGTCGCACGGGATGATCTCGCGTCCGACCACCTCCTGCTTCAGGCCTGACGGCGTTTCCGTCGACTCGAAGCGGTCGAACTCCATCCCGGTCAGCCGCCCGTTCTCGAGGATGAAGCGGACCGGCTGCAGGTTCTCGACGATGTGCACGCCTTCTTCTTCGGCGTCCTCCAGCTCCCACGGCGACGCCTTGAAGTACTTCCGCGTCTTGCGCGCGATGACTTTCACGTCTTTCGCGCCAAGGCGTTTCGACGAGCGGCAGCAGTCCATCGCCGTATTCCCCACGCCGATGATGAGCACGCGCTCGCCCACCGAACCGACGTGGCCGAAGTGGATCGACTCGAGCCATTCGATGCCGATGAAAATCTGATCCGTGTCATGGCGGCCCGGGATGTCGAGTTCCTTGCCCTTCGGCGCGCCGCTCCCGACGAACACCGCGTCGAACTCGTCGCCGTCGAGCAGCGCCTTCAGGCTTTCCACCGGCGTGTCGTAGCGGACGTCCACGCCCATGTCGATGACGTAGCCGATCTCGTCGTCGAGGACCTGTTCGGGCAGCCGGAACGCCGGGATGTTGATGCGCATCAGTCCGCCGGCGCGCGGCAGCTTCTCGAAGACCGTCACCTCGTAGCCGAGCGGCACCAGGTCGTTCGCCACCGTCAGCGACGCCGGGCCGGCGCCGATGCACGCGATCTTCTTGCCGTTCTTCTCGAGCGGCGCCGCCGGCAGCAGGTGCTTGACCTCGCCGCGGTGATCCGCCGCGACCCGCTTCAACCGGCAGATCGCCACGGGCTTCCCGTCCACGCGTCCGCGGCGGCACGCCGGCTCGCACGGGCGATCGCAGGTCCGCCCGAGAATCCCGGGGAACACGTTCGACTCGCGGTTCAGGAGGTAGGCGTCGGTGAAGCGCCCCTGCGCGATGAGGCGGATGTATTCGGGGACGTTCGTGTGCGCGGGACACGCCCACTGGCAGTCGACGACACGGTGGTAGTAGTCCGGATTCGCGACGTTCGTGGGGTCCATGGCCGAGATTATAGGCCAGCGCCACAGCCCGCAAGGCAAGCGCACCCTCCAGCCGATCGCCAGCCCTGTGATCTGACGAACACGGAGAGCACGGGGAGATCGGGGAGAACGCCCTTATTCTTACGAAAACTCATTTGGCCGCGTGCTCCCCGTTTCTCCCCGTGTACGTAGTTCCAC
>JABFWM010000083.1 GCA_013362195.1 Acidobacteriota bacterium | reverse complement strand
CTTCGCCGTGCGCCCCCCCTCGCCCGTCGCCCGTCGCCCCTCGCCCGTCGCCCCTCGCCCCTCGCCCTTCGCCCTTCGCCCCGTTTGACATCATCGCGCCCGACCGGATAGAACCATCGCCGCGTGACTCCATGGATCCAGGCTTACGACCCGCTGGCGAGCCCGTGGCTCAGTACCGCGGCCGCCGCGCTCCCCATCGTCATTCTGCTGGTCGCGCTCGGCGTGCTCGAATGGCGCGCGCACATCGCGGCCCTCACGGGGCTGCTGGCCGCGCTGGGCGTGGCGACGCTCGTGTTCGGCATGCCGGTCACCGCCGCCGCGGCGACGGCGGTCTACGGCGCGGCCTACGGGTTCCTGCCGATCGGCTGGATCGTGCTGAACGCGGTGTTCCTCTACGAGCTGACGGTGGCGACCGGACAGTTCCAGGTGCTGCGCGTGTCGGTCGGGCAGCTCTCGCGCGACCGCCGCGTGCAGGCGCTGCTCGTCGCGTTCTCGTTCGGGGCGTTCATCGAAGGCGCCTGCGGGTTCGGCGCGCCGATCGCCATCTGCTCGGCGCTGCTCATCGGCCTCGGGTTCACGCCGCTCTATGCCGCCGGCCTCTCCCTGATCGCCAACACCGCGCCGGTCGCCTTCGGATCGATCGGCATTCCGATCCTGACGCTCGCCTCGGTGACCGACATGCCGGCGCGCACGCTGGGCATGATGGCCGGACGCCAGCTTCCGTTCGTCTCGCTGATCATCCCGATCTGGCTGGTGGCGGCGATGAGCGGACGGCGGGGGCTGCGCGGCGTGTGGCCGGCGGTGCTGGTCTGCGGCGGCACGTTCGCGATCGTGCAGTTCCTCTGGAGCAATTTCGTCGGCGTCGAGCTCGTTGACATTGCCGGCGGGGTCTCGTCGATCGGCGCGCTCGCGCTGCTCTGCCGCTTCTGGCAGCCGCGCGAGATCTGGACCTTCGCCGAAGACCGCCTTGGCAACGGGCCGGTCGCCACCGCAACGCCGGTGGCCGATGGCCGTGCGGTGCGACGCGCGTGGATGCCGTGGCTCTTCCTCAGCATCGCCGTCATCGTCTGGGGCATGACGCCGGTGAAGGCGGCATTGAACGCGAGCCCGATCCTCGCGCCGCGGTTCAGCGTCCCCTCGCTCCATCGGCTCGTGTTTCGCGACTATCCCGTCGTGCCGCAGCGGATCGATCCGGCACGAATCGGCGACCCCGCGTATCGGGCGGCGCACGCCGAGGCGGCGGTCTATACGTTCAACTGGGTGTCGGCCACGGGCACCGGCGTGCTGCTCGCGACGCTCGCGACCGCCCTCTACTTCCGCGTCCGCGCCGCGCAGCTGCGGGCGGTCGCGCGCGCGACGTTCGGCCGCATGCGCGTCCCGCTCGCGACGATCATGCTGATGCTGTCGCTCGGCTTCGTGACGCGCTACGGCGGCACCGACGCGACGCTCGGCCTGGCCTTCACGCGGACCGGCGCGCTCTATCCGTTCTTCGCCACCTTCCTCGGATGGCTCGGCGTCGCGCTCACCGGATCCGACACCAGCTCGAACGTGCTGTTCGGGAGCCTCCAGAAGATCACCGCGCAGCAGCTCGGATTCAATCCGGTCCTGATCGTCACCGCCAACAGCACCGGCGGCGTGATGGGCAAGATGATCGACGCGCAGAGCATCGTCGTCTCCACGGCCTCCACCGGCCAGAGCGGCCAGGAAGGGCGCATCCTGCGCTTCGTGTTCTGGCACAGCGTCGCGCTGGCCACGATCATGGGGATCATCGTGATGCTCCAGGCGTATGTGTTCCCCTGGATGATCCCCTGACCTGAGGGAACGGCACGTCCCTCGCAGTCCCTCGCCCCACCACTCGCGGCACCCGGGCAGACGCCGGCGTCGCGGCTGAAAGAAACACACAACAAAACCGACCGGGCGCGCGTCTAACGGCTCGATTCCCGCGCCGCGACACTGTCCGGCATCGGCCACGGACTGCCCGTAAACGAACACCGCACGCAGGTCTCCATCATGGTTGAAGCGTTCGCGAAAGACCTCAAGCACTCCGTTCGCATGTTCGTGCAGAGCCCCGCGTTCACGCTCGCGGCGCTCGCCGCGCTGACGCTCGGCATCGGCGCCAATACCGCCATCTTCTCCGTCGTCAATGCCGTGCTGTTGAAGCCCGTCGCGGTGCCGGACCCGGATCGCGTCGTCGTCTTCATGAACGTGTCGCCGCGCGGGTCCGGGCCGGCCGCCTCCCCGGCCAAGTTCGCGCATTACCGGCAGCAGACCGACATCGTGCAGGACGTCGCCGCCTTCAACACCGGGGTCATGAACTACACCGGCGGCAGCTTTCCGGAGCAGCTGCGCTCGGGCCGTGTGTCGGCCGACTTCTTCAAGCTGGTTGGCGCGCCGGTGCTGCTCGGCCGCACCTTCACGGCCGACGAGGATCGGCCGGGGGGGCCGCGCGTGACGGTGATCTCGCGCGCGCTGTGGGAGACGCGCTTCAACGCCGATCCGAACATCGTCGGCAAGCCGATCTCGCTCGGCAACGAGCCGTACACGATCGTCGGCGTGCTGAACACCTTCGACTTCCGCGAGTTCGGTCCCACGCCGCAGGTCTGGGTGCTCTTCCAGTTCGATCCGAACGCGAAGGACCAGGGACACTACTTCCAGGCGATGGGGCGGTTGAAGGCGGGCGTGACGCTGGAGCAGGCGGCCGCGCGAATGAAGGCGTCGGCGCAGGACTATCGGGCGAAGTTTCCGCAGGCGCTCGGGCCGCAGCAATCGTTCGGCGTCGAGCGGATCCGCAACGTCATCGTGCGGAGCGACGTGAAGTCGTCGCTCTTCGTGTATCTCGGCGCGGTCGCGTTCGTGCTGCTGATTGCGTGCGCCAACGTCGCCAACCTGCTGCTCGTGCGCGCGACCGGCCGCCGCCGCGAGATTGCGATTCGTGCGGCGATTGGCGGGTCGCGCGGCCGGATCGTCCGCCAGCTGCTCACCGAGAGCGTGCTGCTGTCGCTGACCGGCGGCGTGCTCGGACTGCTGCTCGGGTGGGCGGGCATTCGCGCCCTGCTCCGCATCAACACCGCGGGCCTTCCCCGCGTCGGCGAGAACGGCGCGCTGGTCGGCCTCGATTGGCGGGTGGTGGCCTTCACCCTGGCCGTATCGCTCGCGACCGGGATCGTCTTCGGCCTGATTCCCGCGCTCCAGAGCTCGAAGGCGGATCTGACGACCACGCTGAAGGAGAGCAGCGGCCGATCCGGCACCGGCTTCCGTCAGAACAAGATGCGATCGGTGCTGGTGGTGGTCGAAGTGGCGCTCGCGCTGGTGCTGCTCATCGGATCGGCGCTCCTGATCCGGACCGCGGTCGCGCTCGGACGGGTCGACCCCGGCTTCGACACCCACAACGTGCTGACGATGAAGATGTCGCTGAAGGGGGCGCAGTACGACAAGGCGGAAGCGGTCGAGACCGTCGTCCGCAACGGCGTCGAGAAGCTGAAGTCGATTCCCGGCGTCGTCGAAGCCAGCGCGACGTGCTGCGTGCCGCTGCAGGGCGGCTACGGACTGCCCTTCCGCATCGTCGGCCGTCCGCTCGAGAAGGACAGCCAGGGCCCGTACCACGGCGGCGGCGGATGGATGACGATCTCGCCCGGCTACTTCGAGGTGTTCAAGATCCCGGTCAGGCGCGGCCGCACGTTCAACGAGCGCGACCGGAGCACGTCGACGCCGGTCGTGATCATCAACGAGGCGATGGCGAAGCAGTACTGGCCGAAGGCCGATCCGCTCAACGATCGCCTGGTGATCGGCAAGGGCGTGATGCGCGAGTTCGAGGGCGAAGGCGAGCGGCAGATCGTCGGCATCGTGGCCAACATCAAGAGCAACGGCCTCGACAGCGATCCGCAGCCGCAGATGTTCATTCCGCAGGCGCAGGTGCCCGATGCCGCGAACGCGCTGAACGTCAGCCTCACGCCGGTTTCGTGGATCGTCCGCACCCAGGTGCCGCCGCAGTCGCTGAGCAGCGTGATCCAGGAACAGCTGCGCCAGTCGACGGGCCTGCCCGTGTCGAACGTCCAGTCGATGGACGAGATCGTCGCGGTATCGGTCTCGCGCCAGCGGTTCAACATGTGGGTGATGTCGGTGTTCGGCGGCTGCGCGCTGCTGCTCGCGGCGATCGGCATCTACGGCCTGATGGCCTACTCGGTCGAGCAGCGGACGCAGGAGATCGGCATCCGCCTCGCCCTCGGCGCGCAGATCTCGCAGGTGAAGCACATGGTCATCCGCCAGGGCATGCTGCTCGCCCTGGTTGGCGTGGTGATCGGCATTGCCGGCGCGTTCGCGCTCGCACGGGTGATTACGGCGTTCCTGTTCGGGGTCACGGCGCGCGACCCGATCGTGTTCGGCGGCGTGCCGGTGCTGCTCGCGGCGGTCGCGTTCTTCGCGGTATGGCTGCCCGCCCGCCGCGCCAGCCGCGTCGATCCGATCATCGCGCTGCGCTACGAATGAGCGTGCCGGGTCTGACCACGTCGGCCAAGGCTGCCGACGCCGCCTTACGATGTTCCACGTAGGGCGGGTCTGCAGCCCGGCCGCGCACAATGTCGCGCTACGTCGCCTTCCTCCGCGCCATCAACGTCGGCGGCCATGTCGTCAAGATGGCCGATCTGCGCAAGCACTTCGAAGCCATCGGCCTGACGAAGGTCGAAACGTTCATCGCGAGCGGCAACGTGATCTTCGACACGCCCGCGAAGCCGGACCGCGCGCTCGAGGAGCAGCTCGAAGCGCAGTTGAAGAAGCGGCTCGGCTACGACGTCGATACCTTCGTGCGATCGATTCCGGAGCTGCGCGCGATTGCGGACTGCGCACCATTCAAGCCGTCAGAGTTCGACCTTGCCGCCGCCAGGATCCACGTCGGCTTTCTCAACTCTGCGCCCCCGGCGGCGGTCATCCGGAGGCTGAACGCGCTCCGCACGGACACGGAAGGCATCCGCGTGCGCGGTCGCGAGTTCTACTGGATCATCACCGTGCCGTTCGGCGAGTCGGCGCTCGCCGGCGGACCGCTCGACCGGGCGCTCGGCGTCTCGACGACGCTGCGCAACATCAACACGGTGCGTCGGCTGGTCGCGAAATACGGCGGGGACGACTAGAATGCGCGGATGAAGACGATCGCCTCCCTGCCGCTTCTTGTCCTGCTGGTCATCGCATCATCGACCCCGGGGAGCGCCCAGCGAACGAGCACCGCGAGTGAGCCACGCGGCCGGAGCGGGGTCGGGGCCCCCGCGAGGACGCGTGCCGGGGAGTTCGAGGGGCGAAGCCCCTCGATTAATAAAGAACGTCTCAGCCGGCTCGATGC
>JABFWM010000637.1 GCA_013362195.1 Acidobacteriota bacterium | reverse complement strand
CTGCGGACGCGATCGACGTTCCAGATTGCGGTGCGCGAGCTGGGCGGCGATGTCATCGAACCGCCGCCCGACGTGGCGCTCGGCGGCCGCGAATCGATCGAAGACGTCGCGCGCAATCTCGAGCGCTGGGTTTTCGGCGCGGTGGTCCGGACCTTCGCGCAGGATCGCCTCGAACGCTTCGCGGCGGCCGCGCCCGGCCTCCGCGTCGTCAACGCGCTCTCGAACGAAGAGCATCCGTGTCAGGCGCTGGCCGATTGCCTCACGCTCATCGAGCGCTTCGGCGCGATTGCCGGGCGCACGGTGGCGTTCGTGGGGGACGGCAACAACGTCGCCGCTTCGCTGTCGCAGGCGGTCGCGATGCTCGGCGGCCACGTGGTCGTCGCATCGCCGCGCGGCTTCGAGCTGCCGGCGGCGATCGTCGAGTCGGTGGGGCGCGTCGCGCGTTTTGGCGGCGGCGTGTCGGTGACGAACGATGCGGTGGCGGCGGTCGCCGCGGCCGACGCGGTCTACACCGACGTCTGGGCGTCGATGGGGCAGGAGGAAGAGGCGGCCGCGCGTCAGGCGATCTTCGGGCCGTATCAGGTGAATGCCGCGCTGATGACCGCCGCGCCCGCGGGCGCCCTGTTCATGCACTGCCTGCCCGCGCATCGCGGCGACGAGGTGACCGACGAGGTGATGGATTCCGCCGCGTCGGTGGTCTTCGATCAATCCGAGAACCGTCTACACACGCAGAAAGCCTTGCTCGCGTTGCTGGCGGGGTGATCCCCGCGGCCAGAACGGGGACACTCACAGTTATTCCCACAACCGGACACTCGCCTGCGCCGGAACTGTGACAGTCACAGTTCTGCGGCGCGATCAGAACTGTGACTGTCACACTTTCCGGTTCGCGAGTGCCCGATCGCCGGAATAACTGTGAGTGTCCCCGTTCTGATACTGTTCCCCGACATGCGGCAGGTGGTCATCCCGCGGCATGGCGGCCCCGAAGTATTCGAGCTCCGCGATGCGCCGGAGCCCGTGCCCGGTGACGGCGAGGTCCGCATCCGCGTCCGCGCCGCGGGCGTGAACTTCGCCGATATCCTCGCGCGCATCGGCCTCTACCCCGATGCGCCCCGGCCGCCCGTCGTCGTCGGCTACGAAGTCGCCGGCGTCGTCGACGCGGTCGGTGCCGGCGTGACGAACCCGCACGAGGGCGATCGCGTGATCGCGCTGACGCGGTTCGGCGGCTACTCCGACTCGGTCGTCGTCCCCGCACCGCTCGCCTTCCGGTTTCCCGACGAGTTGAGCGACGCCGAGGCGGCGGCCGTGCCCGTGACCTATCTCACCGCGGCGATCGCGCTCTATCGCATGGCGGCGCTCTCGTCCGGCGAAACCGTGCTCGTGCACAATGCGGGCGGCGGACTCGGCATCGCCGCGACGCAGCTCGCGCGGCTGCGGCGCGCGACGGTGATCGGCACCGCGTCGGCCTCGAAGCACGACGCCCTGCGCAGCTTCGGCGTCGAACACACAATCGACTATCGGCACGCGGACGTCGAACAGGAAGTGCGCCGGCTGACCCGCGGCCGCGGCCTCGACGTCATCCTCGATCCGATCGGCGGACCCAGCTTTCTCGCCAGCTATCGGATGCTGGCGCCGCTCGGGCGGCTCGTGATGCTCGGCATCTCCTCGATGGCCTCGGAACGACGCAACCCGTGGCTCGTGCTGCGGTCGTGGTGGGGCACGCCCTCGTTCAATCCGTTCTCGCTGATCAATCGGAACCGCGGCGTCTTCGGGCTCAACGTCGGCCACCTCTGGGAGGAACGGCGTGCGCTGCAGCCGCTGATGTCGCTGCTGCTGACCGAGCTGAGCGCGGGACGACTGCAGCCGATCGTGGCCAAAACGTTCCCGCTCGATCGCGCCGGCGACGCGCACCGGTTCATTCAGAGCCGCGCGAACATCGGCAAAGTGGTGCTGACGACGTAGAGATGCGCGCACGCCTGACGGCGTTCGCTGCCATGTACGTCGCGATCGCGGTCGCGTATACGTGGCCGCTCGCGGTGCGCCTGAACGGCGTCGCCCACGACCGGGGCGATCCGCTGCTGACCACCTGGATCCTGTGGTGGTCCGGCACGCAGGCCGTGCCGTTGACGGCGCGATGGTGGAACGCGCCCGCGTTCTTCCCCTCAACGGGCGTGCTCGCCTTCTCCGAACATCTCCTTGGACTCGTGCCGGTGGCCGCGCCGCTGACGCTGATCACCGGCGAGCCGCTCGTCGGCGCCAACGTGACGCTGATCGCGACGTTCGCGCTCAGCGCGCTGGCGGCGCACGTGCTCGCCTTCACCCTCACCCGCCGACATGACGCGGCGTTCGTGGCGGCGCTCGCGTTCGGCTTTGCGCCGTACCGGCTGTCGCAGGTGCCGCACATCCAGGTGCTGTCGTCGTACTGGGTGCCGCTGTGCCTCGCCGCGCTGCATCGCTACGCGGCGTCGCGACGGCCACTCTGGGCCGCGGCCGCGGCGTTCGCGTGGCTGATGCAGGCGCTCTCCTGCGGCTATTACCTGTTCTTCCTCTCGATGCTGCTGGCGTTGTGGTTCTTCTGGTTCGCCGTGGGACGATGGCGAATCACGCATCTGGTCACCATCGCCGTGTGCTTCATCGCGGCGGCACTCGTGCTCGCGCCGATTCTGTACGGATACCGATCCATTCTCGGAGGCGTCTATGGCTTCCGGCGATCGTTCTCCGAGATTCAGGTGTTCAGCGCCGACGCGGCCGGACTGCTCTCCGCGAGTCCGGAGCTGCTCGTCTGGCGATGGGTGCGCGTGCTCGATCGTCCCGAATCCGAGCTCTTTCCAGGGATCACGATCGTGGCGCTGATGGCAATCGCGGCAGCGCGCGCGCGGCCATTCGGACACGTGCACGAACGCGGCCGCGGGATGGCGCTCGTACGTGCAGGGCTGGCGGTGCTGCTCGTGCTGTTGATTGCCGCCGCGGCCGTGCCGATCGCCCACGGCGCGTGGCGGCTCACCGTCGGCCGGGTGCGGCTCCTCTCGATCGGGCGCGCAGACAAGCCGCTGTCGCTGGCCCTCGTGACGGCACTCGCGTTGATGGCGGCGCTGCCCCGCGTCCGCGCCGCATGTCGTGCGCGATCGGCGCTCGCGTTCTATCTCGCTGCCGCGTTCGTGACCTGGCTGTGCGCGCTCGGCCCCACGCCCACCTTCATGAACCGGCCCGCCCTCTACCTCGCTCCGTACGGCTGGCTGATGGAGGTCCCTGGCTTCGACGGCCTTCGCGTGCCGGCGCGCTTCTGGATGATCACGCTCGTCTGCCTCAGCGCCGTGGCCGCGCTGGCGGTGAATCGACTGGACGGACGCTCGCGACGCGCCGTGGTGATCGTCGCCGCAATCGGTCTGCTGGTCGACGGCTGGCCCCGCGCATTCACCGTGTTCCCGGCGCCCGAGACGCGGCCATCGCCCGCTGACGTCGTGGCACGGCTCGAACTGCCGATGTCCGATGACGTGGACCCCGAGGCCGTGTACCGGCAGACCCATGATCGCGTGCCGCTCGTCAACGGGTTCAGCGGGTACTCCTCGCCCCATTACTACGCGCTGCGCACGCTGCTTCGCGCGCGCGATCCGCGCATCCTGCACGTCCTCGCCGCGAATGGGCCGATCGCGGTGCTCGTCGACCACGCGCGCGTCCCCGACGGCGCGATCCGGCGATTCGTCGCCTCGCACCCTGGCGCGGTCCGCGTACGCGACGAGCCGTCCTGGAGCAGCTACCGGCTGCCGCGCAGCGCCGACGCACCGTCGATCGCCGAGCCCTCGGGAACGCCGCTGACGATCGCGTCGCTCTCGACGTTTCCGAATGCGCCCCAGGCCGCGAGCGCGCTCGACGGCAATCTCGAGACCGGCTGGAGCGGCGGCGTCCAGCAGCAGACGGCCGACGCGACCATCGATCTCGGTCGGCCGTCGTATGTCGGCCAGGTGGTGATCGAGCTCGGCGCGTTCGTGACCGACTTTCCGATGCGGCTCCAGATCGACATCTCGAGCGACGGCGACTCGTGGACGATCGCGTGGGCCGGCGATACGGCGCTCCATGCCTACTTCGGCGCCGTCCGCCGCCCGCGCCAGCTGCCGCTCGTCTTTCCCGTCAATCGTGAAGGCGTGCGCTTCATCCGGCTCCGCCAGACCGGCTTCGGCACGCACGACTGGACCATCCCGGAGCTCAACGTGCGCGGGCGCTGAGCGGACTCGGCGCGGCGCCGACGCACGCGGCGGTCGTGCTACAGTTGATCTCTTCTGTCACGATCACGGGAAGGGCCCCTGGGTGACGGAGAGGCAGGGCGGATTCTGATCACTCGGGGCGTACTCCTCAGGCTGTTTCTCATCTTCTTCATCGGTCAGACGCCGGCGGCCGCACAGCACGAGCCGTCTGCCGCATCCGCGGGCCGGCCGGAGCGCGTGCGCGTGTTCCTCGACTGCAGCCGCTGCGACGAAGCGTTCCTGAAGCGCGAGGTGACGTTCATCGACTACGTGCGCAACCGCGAGGACTCCGACGTGCACGTGCTCGTCACCACGCAACGCACCGGAAGCGGCGGCACGCAGTACCTGCTGCAGTTCATCGGCCACGGACCGTTTCGCGGCGTCGATCAATCGCTGACCTACTCCGCGCCGCAGACCGCCACCGCCGACGAGATCCGCGGCGGGTTCGCGCAACTCTTCAAGCTCGGACTCGTCCGCTACGCCGCCGAGAGCCCGCTCGCCGATCGCCTCGGCGTGACGTTCAACGAGACGCGCGGCGAACACGCGGCTCCGGTGCGCGACCCGTGGAACTTCTGGGTGTTCCGCATCGGCGGCGGCGGCAATTTTGCCGGCGAGGAGACGAGCAGCACCAAGGCAATCAACGGCAGCCTGCGCGCGAGCCGGACGACCGAGCAATGGCGGAGCGCGTTCTCGGTGAACGCCAACTACCGCGAGAGCCGCTTCAAAGTCGACAAGAACGACGACGGATCCGGGACGGTGCTCAGCGTCCGCCGCGACAACGGCGTGGACGGCCTGGTCGTGAAGAGCCTGACCGAGCACTGGTCGCTCGGCCTGTCGGCGTCTGCCATTTCATCCACGTTCCGCAATTACGATCTGCGCGTCCGGGTCGCGCCCGGGGTCGAATACAACGTGTTTCCGTACTCCGAGTCGTCTCGCCGGAAGCTCACCGTCGAGTACACGGTGGGTGTCGACGCCAACGACTACATCGAGGAAACGGTGTTCGGCAGGACCGCGGAGCGGCTCGTCGATCACCGGCTCGATCCGGGCCGGGGCCTGCGGCAGCCCAGGGGATCCGCCGCCGCGCAAGTGAACTACCCGCAGTT
>JABFWM010000368.1 GCA_013362195.1 Acidobacteriota bacterium | reverse complement strand
ACCGACAGCGGCTGCAACGTGCCGATCGGCAACACCGTGCCTGCCGCCGGCGAATACACGAACGCGCCCGGCACGTTGGCGGTCGCGTTCAACTGCGCGGCGCCGAGGGGTGTCCCGTAGGCGATCGGCACCGGATTCGACCACGCGATCGTCGGCGCGAGCTTGCTGCCCGTCGTCGTCACGATGATGCCGGCCGATGTGGTCTGTCGGCCCGCCGCATCGCGCGCGCGCGCGGTCAGCACGTGCGAACCGCTCGTCGCGGTCGACGTATCCCAGTTGATCGCGTACGGCGGCGCGGTCACTTCAGGACCGAGCGCCGCGCCATCCAGCAGGAACTGCACACCGGCGATGCCGATGTCATCGGACGCGTCCGCCGACGCCACGATGACGCCGCGGACGGTCTGCCCATTGGCGGGCGTCGTCACCGAGACCGTCGGGGCAGCCGCATCGACGCTGACCGTTGGCGTATTCGAGAACCCGCTCGCGCCCGTCGAATCTCGTGCGATCGCTGACAGGTAGTGGGTGCCAGCGGCAGCAGTCGAGGTGTCCCACGAAATCGAATAGGGGCTGATCGTGTCCTCAGGACCAAGGGCCACGCCGTCGAGCAAGAACTGCACGCCCGCAATGGTTCCAGCCGTCGATGTGGCGGTCGCGCTGACCGTGGTGATGCCGGTGACCGAGGAATTCGCGAGCGGCGCGGTCAGCGTGACGGTGACCGGTGACGTGCCGGTGCTGCCCGTACCCGTGTTCAGCGACGTCGTGAAGACGTCGAAGCTGGTCGTGCCCTCCGTCCACGCGAGGCCGATCTGGCTGCTGCCGACGAGGCGATTGCCGGTGATGAACGCGCGGCTGTGCGTGCCGCTGTTGGTGCCGGGCACGGCCGCCCACGGCGTCCAGGTGGATCCGTTGAACTTCGTGAAGAGGATCGAGTTGGACGCGTCGGTGTTGATGAAGAACAGCCAGACGCTCGACGTGCCGTCGGTCGCACCGAACAATCCGCCGCCGGACTTGAACGCCTGGCCAGCGGCGAACGCCGGCAGCGCGACGGTGAGGTTCGTCCACCCGTTCGTGCTGACACTGTACTGACGTCCCTCGATCGCGGTCCCGAGCTGGTTGCGGCGAAAGGCGTAAATCAGCCCGGTGTTCACCGGGACGAGCGCCCAGTCGTTCTGATCGATGGTCGCGGTGGTCGCGAACACGTCGCCGTTACCGCCACCGATCGCCGCCGAAATATTGGTCCACTGGCCCGCCGTCGTCCCGCCGGAGCCGGTGCCGGACCGCTGGTAGCGCAGGTTCGTCAGCTGCGGCTGCGGCGCGTTGCCGTTGCTGTAGACCGCGAGCATCACGTCCGTTGCGAGCGGGGCGAACGCCAGCACCTTGCACTGGTTCGCCATGTTCTTGTCGATGACGGCGGTCGTCCAGGGGGGCGAGGTGCCCGACACGCCGGTCGGGCTGATGTTGTTGCCGAAGCCGTTGGTCCAGGTCGCGCCGATGTCAGCGCTCGTCGATCGGCCGACCGCGCAGTCGACTTCCTGATCCATCGTGACGCTGAAGTGGTGGATGAATCCGCCGGTCGAGATCCCGACGGAGTTGCCCCACGCCGTGTTGGTGCCGAGCGAGCTTCCGCCCGTCCCCGACGGGCCGTTCCATTCCGACGCCGCATTGGGCGAACCCGGGTTGTTCCATGCGCCCCAGGCGATCGTGCCCGCGCCAAGCTGCGCACGCGCGTGACCGTTCGATGAGACCTGGCCGTCGAACGCCGCGGACACGAAGACGTGCACGTAATCCGTGGCGCCGATTGTGCGGAGCGCCACGCCGAGCGAACGGCCACCCGCGAGCAGCGAGTTCGTGGCGCCTCCCGCATTGCCAAGAGTGGGGCTCGTCGTCGAGGCGCTCCACGTCGCGGTCGCGAGATCGGGCCCGCTGCTGACGTAGGCCTGCACCGTACGATCGCCAATCGTGTCGTGCGTCGAGGCCAGCGTGAACAGCCACCACCGGTTCGTGTTCGGCGAGAACACGAGGTGCGACTGGCCTGAATGTCCGGTCGCATCTTTCCACGTGCCCGCGATGGTCGTGCCGATCCGAATCGGCGTCGGGGTCGTACCCGCACCGCCGCCGGCTGCCGCGACGGTGATCGCGACCGAGGCGGTCGCGGGTTCGACGTTGACGAGGTCCGTGGGCGTGAACGTGACCGTCAGCTTCTGGCCGGGTGCGGTTGGCAGCACCGTTCCGATCACCGGGCTGTACACGAACACCCCTGGCACATCCGCGGTGGCGTTCAATTGCGCCGCGCTGAGCGCCGTGCCCGGCGTGATGTTCGCCGGGGTCGGCCACGTGATCACCGGCTTGCGCTTGATCACGCTCAAGGGCACGGTCGTGGTGATCGGTGCGAACGCGGTGTTGGCCGGCGTGAACGTCACCGACAGCGTCTGAAGTCCGATCGGCAGTACGACGCCGAGCGCCGGCGTGTAGACGAACGTGCCGGCCGCGTCGGCCGTCGCGTTCAACTGTGCCGCACTCAGCGGCGTCCCCACGTTGATCGGCGCGGGCGCGCTCCACGTCACCGTCGGCCCCGATGCGAGGACGTTGATCAACACCTGCGCGGTCGCGGTCTGGTAGGCCGCCGTGTCGGTCGGGTAGAACGTCGCCGACAGCGTCTGACCGCTGCCCGCGTTGAGGACGGTGCCGGGCGCCGGCGAATACGCGAACGCGCCGGGCACGCTGGCGGTGGCGTTCAACTGCGCGGCGCCGAGCGGCGTGCCCTTGACGATGTCCGCGGGCGCCGGCCAGGTGATCACGGGGATCGCCTTCGCACTCGAGTCCGACGGCGTGATCTCGACGGCGGCCAGGTTCCACGTGTGATCGATGGGCGCGGTATCGGCGATCGTGACGATCGCGCCAATCCCGGGCGTCGGGCTGGTGACGCGCTGCACCCAGAACGTGTCACCGTTGATGCCCAGCACCTCCTGCACCATGACCTGGTTCGCGGCGAGCGTGCGCGGGACGGCGCCGTTCCAGTCGTTCCCGACGCCGTAGACGAACGAACCGGCTTTCGTCGAGGTGAGCGACAGGCTGGGCGCGCCGCTCGGCGCGCTGGCAAACGCCTTCGCGCCAATCCCGGCGGCGCCGCTGAACGCGACCACGACCAGCGACTGATCGGTCGTGCTCAGCGTGTGCATGGAGGTGACCGTGATGTTCGCCAGCGCCGTCGGCGTCGTCGCGCTCCAGATCTCGGAGACGCCGTTCTGCGCGTTCGCGCGCGCCTGCAGCGTCCACGTCAGATTGCCGCCGAGCACGCGCATCGTTTCGGCCAGGCCGTTCGGACCGGACGACGAGACGAACGCGACGAGCAGATCGCCGGCCTGCGTGCTGAACAGCGGCGTCTGGACCGTGCTGTTCCCGTTCACCGTCGCGACCACCTTGGCGGTCAGCGGCACCGCCGCGGCGGGCGGCGGCGGCGCGGTGTAGCTGGTGAAGCTGTAGTCCTTGATCTGAAAGATGCCGTTGATCTTCGACGACAACCGCACCCACACGGTGCTGCCGTTGACGGGCAGTCCATTGACGACGGCGGACTGTGCGAGCGTTTCCGCGCCCGTGTAGAAGTTCGTACCGCCCTGCGTCGATCCGACGTCGAGCTTGTAGCTGGTGACGGCGGTTCCTGCCGTCCAGACGAAGCTCATGACGCTCGACGTGAATGGCTGCGCCGTCGCCGGCGAGACCAGCGCTGCGGGGACGGGCGTCGCGGTCGGCGGCGGCGGCGGTGGCGGTGGCGGTGGCGGCGTGGTCGTCGAGGGATAGAAATCGACGGCCCATCCCGCACGCTCCGCGAGATCGGGAACCGGAGCGGCGGCCGTGCCCCAGAAGTTGTTGATGCCGATGAAGGGCCAGAGGTAGTCGTACGCCGCCTGCGCGCCGGTCCATCCTTTTTCGATGGCCGTCATCAGATTGAGGCGCGCCTCGGGGCCGTAGAAGCCGGCGTAGTTGCGCTGCAGCGTGAGATTGTTGGTCTGCGCCCAGACCTCCGCCATCGTCTTGTTGAACGTGAACACGCCGGCGCTGGGGTTCGACCCGTAGCCGACCAGATACGGCATGCCCCACGTCAGACGCGTGCCCGCGGGCACGACCGTGCCATCGGGCAGCGTCGTCGCGGTCGCGACCACCGTCTCGCGCGGAAAGTCGGGATCGCTCGTGAACAGCTTCAGTTGAAGGCTGGCGATGGCGTCGCGCTGCGCGAGCCCGCCGGTGAAGCCGAGGTGCTTCGCGCGATCGATCGCCCACGCGAGGTAGGTCTGTTCCCACAATGAAATGAAGCCAACCTCCGGCCGGTAGCCGGGCCAGAGGAGCTTCAGCGGATTGGCGATGGGATCCTGGCCGTTCGCGTAGTTATCCAGCCACTGCAGGTTCGCGTTGACCTTTTCGGTCAGATACGTGCGCACCGCCGTGTCGGGGTGATAGGCGGCCGCGTCCGCGATGTTGCGCAGCGCCCACCCGAAGCCGCGCACCTCGTTGTTGGCGAGGACGCCGAGCGCGCCGCGCACGCCGTCGCCCAGGTAGGTGCGCAGCATCGCGTAATCGGCCCAGAACATCATCTCGTCGGCGTAGTAGCGATCGCCGGTGAGCAGGTAGGGCACGAACGCCAGCGACGGCTGGTGCGCGTTGTCGGGGATGAGACGCGTCTGACCGGGCTGCGGATTCTGGCAGCCCGCCGGGGGCGACGCGGGCGGCGGCGGACAGAGCGGCGTGTATTCCCTGATGGGCAGCGGCAGGCCGTGCACGAAGTCCCACCCGGCGCCTTGCGCACGCTGGTCGTACCAGATGTTCGGACGCTGGTTCAGCGAGATGAAGCGGCCGCCGCCGACGCCGGTGTTCGTGCTCGTCTCCGCTTCGCGCACGTGGATGGGCCACGACCCGGCGAGATCGCCGTTGAGGAGCACGAAGGTGCGCTGCGCCGGATCCTTGTGGACGAGATAGCGCGCCGTCCAATCGGGATACGGCGCGAGCGCGCCGCGTCCACCATGCGCCGACATGTCGGTGTCGAGCGCGCCGGACGCGAGGATGTCGTAGCGCGTGGGATCGATGATCGCGTCGAGGCGGTTGGTGATCGACGGCAGGAACGGCGGCAGCGCCGCGGCCGTGTTGAACGGCGCGATGTCCGGCGTAATCGTCGAAAACGGCGTCACGCCGACGGTGAACGCCTTGCGCCACCGCGTGAGGTAGAAGTGCTGCACCGCCAGCTTCGAGAACGCCACCTGTCCGGCGACGTTGAGGGTGACGTCGTAGGTGACCGACGTGGCGCCGACGAGATCGAGGACGTTCTCGACCGTGAAGTCGACACGCGCGGTGCCGTCGCTGTAGACGCGCGTGTCGAAGATCACCCGCAGGAACGGATGCGCACCGCTGCCCGACGCCACCGGAGCAACGACCGATCGCCCTTCGTACGCGAGCGGACCGGACAGCCAGGTATCGGTCGACGGCACCGACGGCAGCGTCGCCGTATACGTGACGCCGCCAATCACGAACGTCGCGGACGCTGACGGAATGCTGGGGGTAAAGGTGCCGGCGGGGAGCGTCGCCGGCAGCAACGCGTACGGGCCGGACGAAGGGACGTTGACGGTGACGACCGCGAACCGGATCGATCCGTCGGGCCACCGGTTCTTGACGTCGGTCTGCGTCGTCAGCGTGCCCACCTGCAGGCCGCCGGAGGCCGCGCCCTGCGGCAACGCCTGACCGAACGTCGCCCACCCCTGCGTCAGGTTCAGCGTCGCCAGCGAGGTCTGCGCCCACGCAGCCGGCCCCATCGCGACGACGACGAAGAACGCCGCGAGGACGGACCACACCCGTCGCATGCGCATCGCCGCCTGCGGCGTGGTCTCGTTGAATGCTGACGCCGGCTTATCCACGCAGATGATCCGTCCTTGACGCACGTCCGGCCGTGCCGACACATGCCCCTCACAGGACAAGGCGTCGAGGCCTTGCAACTGGCTCCGTTGTTCTGGATGGTTCGGAGTAGCCGGATGCGCCCTTCGGCCCGACAGGGCCACCGGCGGGTCCTGTCATTAAGCAACGGGGCTGCCGGTACGCCGCAGCCCATCGGTCGCCGTTCGAACGGATGTTTGCGCGGATTCATTAGGAATCGCGACGCGTGCACGGTGCGCCGCGGAGGAAGGGAGAGGCGGCGGAAGACAAAAGGTCACCAATCCAGGAACTTTTGATCCGCGCGACGGGTTACGAATTCCCGAGAGGAGGCCCGGAACCGGCGCGGTTCAGGGCAGGCATGGCGGGCGGGGACGGGCGGCCGCGGGGCTGCCCGTCCCGCGAGCGCCTATCGCTTCGGCGCGATCTTCAGCACGCGTCCTTCCGTATTGTCGGTGAGCAGATACAAGGCGCCGTCGGGCCCCTGCACGACATCGCGAATGCGCTCGCGATTCGGTTGAAGATCCGTCAGCAGGCGCTCTTCGTCGACGACGTGCTCGCCCTGAATCGTCAGGCGCACCAGGTTCGTGCTGCCAAGCCCGCCGATGAACAGATTGTTCTTCCACGCGGGAAACAGGCTGCCGGTGTAGAAGGTCATGCCGCTCGGCGCGATCACGGGATCCCAGTAATACAGCGGCTGCTCCATGCCTTCTTTCGCGGTGATGCCGCCGGTGATCGGCCCGCCCGCATACTCGATGCCGTAGGCGATCGTCGGCCAGCCGTAGTCTTTTCCCTTGCGGGCGATGTTGATCTCGTCGCCGCCGCGGGTGCCATGCTCGACTTCCCACAACTCGCCGGTCGCCGGATGGAGCGTCGCCGCCTGCACGTTGCGATGGCCGAGCGACCAGATCTCGGGGCGGACGCCGTCCCTGCCGACGAACGGATTGTCCTTGGGCACGGTGCCGTCGGCGTTGATGCGGACGATCTTGCCGAGCAGCCCGTCGAGGCGCTGCGCCTGCATGCGGCCTTCCGTGATCGATCGTTCGCCCAGCGTGACGAAGAGTGTGCCGTCGCGTCCGAACACCAGGCGGCCGCCGTAGTGCAGCGTCGAGTTGAGCGACGGCTCCTGATGAAAGATCACCTGCACGTTCTCGAGGCGCGGCGCGGCGCCGTCGACCAGGCGCCCGCGCGCGACCGCGGTGTTGTTCACACCACCCTCGCGCGGCTCGGAGTAGCTCCAGTAGATCAACTGGTTCGACGCGAACGCCGGATCGAGCGCCAGGCCGAGCAGTCCACCCTGATTGCGCGCGTCCACCGGCGGCAGTCCGTCGACCGGCGGCGACAGCGTGCCGTCGGGCGTGACGATGCGAAGACGTCCGGGGCGCTCGGTGACGAGCATCCTGCCGTCGGGAAGAAATGCGAGGCCCCACGGATGATCGAGGCCCTTGGCAACGGTGACGACGTCGAATGCGACGCCGCTCTTGCGCTCGGGCGCGCGCGTCTGTCCCGGGACCGCGGGCTTCTGGTTCGGCGCGTTGGGCGGACGCGACTCCACACCGGCCGCCCGCGTGGCCGCCGACGGCGAGGGCGCGGTCGTTTGCGCGGCGGGCGGCGCCTGCTGCGCAAAGGCGGACGTGCTGATCAGGAAAGCACAACTGAGAGCGACACGTTTCATGCTGGCGAAATTCTCCTCGCGGGTATTCTCTCTTGAATCGCGTGCAAGAGTACAATCGCGCGGCGTGGGACTGCGGCTCGAAGTGATCGTGCAAACCGTCGAGGACGCGAGGGCCGCGGCGCGGGGCGGCGCCGACCGGCTGGAAGTCGTGCGCGACATTGCGAGCGGCGGACTCACGCCTTCGCTGGCGCTCGTCGAAGAGATCGCCGCGGCGGTCTCGATCCCGCTTCGCGTCATGGTGCGCGGGAATGCCGGCTTCTCCACCGACGGGGCCGAACTGGACGCCCTGCAGCGGGCTGCGGCCGCGCTGGCGGCGCTGCGCGTCGACGGGCTCGTCGTCGGCTTCGCCGCGGGATGCGACCCCGATATCGCCGCCACCCGCGCGGTGCTCGACGCGGCCCCGCAGACGAGCGCGACGTTCCATCGCGCGTTCGATCAGCTCGGCGACCCGCTCGACGGGATCGATGAGGTCGCGACGATCCCGCAGGTCGATCGCATCCTGACGAGCGGCGGCGGCGGAACGCCGGCGGAGCGCTGCGAGCGACTCCGCGCGTATGGCAGGCGCGCGGGCAAACGGCTGATCGTCGTGGCCGGCGGGAACATCGACGAAGAGATGCTCGCGCTGATCGCCCAGACCGGCGTCTGCCGCGAAGTTCACGTCGGCCGCGCCGCGCGCGCCGATGGGCAGCAGGAATCACCCGTCTCCGCCGCGCGCGTCGCGCGCCTGCGCGAGCTCGCAGGAATCCCATGACGACCACCACCACCCGTGTTGCGCCGCACAACCCGTACGTGCTCGACCCGTCCGCGACCGAAGAACCGCCCGTCCGGTGGAACGACGCGCTGAAGCGCATCGGTCCTGGCATGGTGCTGGCGGCATCGATTGTCGGATCGGGAGAGCTGATCGCGACGACGACCCTGGGCGCGCAGGCCGGGTACACGGCGCTGTGGGTCGTGCTGCTCAGTTGTCTGAGCAAACCCGTCATCCAGGGCGAGCTGGGCCGCTACACGATCGCCAGTGGCATGAGCGGCCTCGCCGCGCTGAATCAGATGCCCGGGCCGCGCCTGCGGGGCGTCAACTGGCTGGTCTGGGCGTGGGCACTGATGGTGTGCGGCACGCTGCTGCAGGTCGGCGCCATGTACGGCGGCGTGTCGCAGGTGATGAACCTGCTCGTGCCCGCCGTCCCGGTGCGTGTCTGGGTGCTGGTGTTTCTCGCTGTCACGCTCGCGCTGCTCCGCGGCGGGGGCTACGCGCGCATCGAGCGCATCGCGATGGTGAAGGTCGCGCTCTTCACGATGCTGACCGTGCTGGCCGCGCTGATCCTGATCCGGATGCCGCGATTCTTCTCGTGGAGCGCGGTCGCGGGCGGGCTCCGGTTCGAGCTGCCGCCGGCAGGCCTGGGCATGGCCATCGCCGTGTTCGGCATCACGGGTGTCGGGGCGAGCGAGCTGTTCATGTACCCGTACTGGTGCGTCGAGAAGGGGTACGCGCAGTTCACGGGGCCGCGCGATGGCTCGGAGGCGTGGCGCCGCCGCGCCCGCGGGTGGATCCGCGTCATGCATCTCGATATCACCGCGTCGATGGCCATCTACACGGCCGCGACGATTGCGTTCTACCTGCTCGGCGCCGGCGTGCTGCACGGGATGGGACTCGTGCCCGCCGCGAGCGACATGATTGCCGTTCTCTCGAATCTCTACACGCAGACGCTGGGTGGATGGGCGTTGTGGCTGTTTTATCTCGGCGCGGTGGCGACGCTGTACGGGACCGTGTTCGCGGCGACGGCCGCGCATTCACGGCTGTTCGCCGACATGTGCCATCTGATGGGATTCTTCGACGCCGACGATCACGTCCGCCGCGTCAGGTTCCGCAACGTCTTCGTCGTGCTGCTCTCGGTCGTGCCGGTCACGATGTTTCTGACGCTGCAGTCGCCAGTGACGATGGTCATGCTGGGCGGCATCGTGCAGTCGATGATGCTGCCGGTCATCGCCATCGGCGCGATCTACCTGCGGCACCGCCGGCTGCCGCCGGACATCGCGCCGTCGGCTCCGACGACGATCGCGTTGTGGATCACCACCGGGCTGATTCTGTTCGTGATGGGGTACTACGCCGTCCTAACCGCCACGTCGTGACCAGGTCGGCCCCTTGCGATCGGGCGTGTCGAGCGCGTTGAACACGCCCACCGCGTCCATCCGGAGGACGAAGCGATCGCGTTCGCGCTGCAGCGCCTCGATCGCCTTCTCGAAGCTGGCGACGTGCTTCTCGTAGACGACCATCTCGCCCCAGTACTCGACGAGCAGGTAGCGCGACGAGGAGGCGATGTCCTTCAGGAACGAACTGCCGAGAAAGGAGCGGCTGCGCCGCGACAACGCCGTCCAGTCACCATCCGCACCATAGAACCGTTCGAAGTCGTGCGTCATGTCGGGACGCACATCAAACATCCACACCAGCGCGATCACGGCAGTCACTTTAGCGCAGTCTGCCCGCCGCCGCAGCGCTCGCGGTCCGCCCGCTGCGCGGATCGCCGCCAGTCCCGGGAGCACGTATGATCGGGGGCATGTGCCTTCTTCGAATCTCGAGTCTGACCGTGCTGTCTTGCGCCGCGGCGCTGCTCTGTCCCGTGTCGACGGCGACGCGCAGCGTCGATCCCACGCCGCGTGTGGAGCTCCTGCGTGTGCCCGAGGCGGGCCTGCAGCCCGATGTCGCGGTCGATGCCGATCGCCGCGTGCACCTCATCTACTTCAGCGGCGAGCCGCTGCACGGTGACGTGTTCTATACGCGCCTCGAACCGGACGGCCGCTTCGCGCGCGCCAGCCGCGTCAACACCCAGCCGGGAACCGTCGTGGCGACCGGCAACGTTCGAGGGGCGCATCTGGCGGTGGCGAAGGGACGGGTGCACGTCGCGTGGCTGGGATCGGATCGGGCGCGCAACGGCGAGGTCGCGCCGATGCTCTACACCCGATCGCGCCCGGACGGCACCTTCGAACCCGAACGCAACGTGCATCAGAACGCCGGGCCGATCGATGGCGGGTCCGTCGCCGCCGACAGCCAGGGGCACGTCTACGTCGCGTGGCACAGTGAGACGCCGGGGCAGAAGGGTGAGGCCACGCGCCGCGCGTGGATGGCGCGATCCACGGACGAAGGGACGACGTTCGCGCCCGAGGTCGCGGCCTCGCCCGCGAGCGCCGGCGCGTGTGGCTGCTGCGGCACCGGCATGTTCGCCGACCGGCGCGGGACCGCGTACGTGCTCTTTCGCGCGGCCCGCGAATCGGCGCATCGGGAGACCGTGCTGCTGACGTCCGCCGACAGCGGGTCGACCTTCGCGTCGCAGGTCCTGCAGGACTGGCCGATTGCCGCGTGTCCGATGAGCACGTATGCGCTCAGCGAAGGCGGCGGCGCCGTGGTCGCGGCGTGGGAAACCGCCGGACAGATTTACTGGGCGTCGATCGATCCGTCGACCCGCACCGCCGCCACGCCGATTGCCGCGCCGGGCGACGCGAACGGCCGCAAACATCCGTCCATCGCCCGCAACGAGAACGGAGAGACGCTGGTCGCGTGGACCGAAGGCATGGGCTGGAGCCGCGGCGGCTCACTCGCGTGGCAGCGCTTCGATCGCGCGGGCTCGCCGGTCGGCGACATCGGCCGGGCCGACGGCGTCCCGGCGTGGAGTCTCATCAGCGCGTTCGTCCGCCCTGACGGACGCTTCGCGATCATCTATTAACGTCAGACGCGCAGTTCAGCGCCGCTACAGGGCCAGCCGCCGAAGTCGCAGCGCGTTGGCAATCACCGAGACCGAGCTGAACGTCATCGCGGCACTGGCCCAGATCGGGCTGATCAGCACGGACGCGATCGGATAGAGCACGCCCGCCGCGACCGGCACGCCCACCGCGTTGTAGACGAAGGCCAGAAACAGATTCTGGCGGATGTTCTTCATCGTCGCGCGGCTGAGGCGGCGGGCGCGCACGATGCCGCGGAGATCACCGCGCAGCAGCGTGATGCCGGCGCTTTCGATCGCGACGTCAGTGCCGGTGCCCATCGCGATGCCGACGTCCGCCTGCGCGAGCGCCGGCGCGTCGTTGATGCCGTCGCCGGCCATCGCGACGACGCGTCCCTCGCGCTGCAGCCGCTGCACCGCTTCGCGCTTCTGGTCTGGCAGGACGTCCGCGATGACATCGTCCAGGCCAAGCGCCTGCGCCACCGCGCGCGCGGTCACGACGTTGTCCCCCGTCACCATCACGATGCGAAGGCCCTCCTGGTGCAGCGCCGCGATCGCCTCGCGCGCGGACGGCTTGATCGGGTCCGCGACGCCGAGCACGCCGGCCGCCTGCCCGTCGATCGACACGAGCATCGCCGTCTGGGCGCTCGCGCGCAGCGCCGCCGCCTGCGACTCGAACGCCGCCACGTCGACGCCGCGTTCCGCGAGCAGCGCCGAATTGCCGGCGATGACGGCGTGGCCGGCAACGGTTCCATGGACGCCCTTTCCCGTCACGCTCTCGAACGTCGCGGCCGCCGGCACGCCGATGCCGCGCGCGCGGGCGCCGGCGAGAATGGCGGCGGCGAGCGGATGCTCGCTCGCCTGTTCGAGCGCCGCCGCAAGCTCCAGCACGCGCCGTTCATCGAACGGCGCAATCGCGCCGACGGTCTCGAGGCGCGGCTTGCCTTCCGTCAGCGTGCCGGTCTTGTCCACGACGAGCGTGTCGACGCCTTCCAGCCGCTCGAGCGCTTCGGCGTTCTTGATCAACACGCCAGCCTGCGCGCCGCGGCCGGTGCCCACCATGATGGCCATTGGCGTCGCCAGTCCGAGCGCACACGGGCACGCGATGATCAGCACGGCGACGGCGCTCACGAGCGCATGCGCCAGTTGCGGCCCGGGACCGACCGTCGCCCACGCGACGAACGCCATGACGGCAACGATCACGACGGCGGGCACGAAGTAGCCGGCCATCCGATCCGCGAGCCGCTGGATGGGCGCGCGGGTGCGCTGCGCTTCGCTGACCATGCGGACGATGCGGGCG
The DNA here is from genome assembly GCA_013362195.1 of Acidobacteriota bacterium. GTDB lineage: Bacteria > Acidobacteriota > Vicinamibacteria > Vicinamibacterales > 2-12-FULL-66-21 > QHWT01. The sequence goes on along the minus strand of JABFWM010000368.1, from coordinate 5,577 downwards.
AGGACCGTGTCCGCGCCCACGTGTTCCGCGCGCATCACGAAGCTGCCGGTGCCGTTCATCGTGCCGGCCGTCACCCGCGAGCCGGACTCCTTCTCGACGGGGATGGGTTCGCCGGTCAGCATCGACTCATCGACCGTGCTGCGGCCTTCCATCACCGTGCCGTCGACGGGAATGCGCTCGCCCGGGCGGACGCGCAGGACGTCGCCTCGAGCAACGGTGGCGAGGGGCACGTCCTCGTCGCCGTGCGGGTGCACGACCCGCGCGGTCGTCGGCGCCAGGCGCAGCAGCTCGCGGAGCGCGGTGCTCGTGCGGCTGCGGGCGCGCAGCTCGAGCACCTGACCGAGCAGGACCAGGACGACGATGACGATTGCCGTGTCGAAGTAGGTCTCGACGATGCCGTGGCGGCGGAAGCTCTCGGGAAACACCTGCGGCGCAATCGTGGCCACCACGCTGAACGCATAGGCGGCCCCGACGCCGAGCGCGATCAGCGTGAACATGTTGGCGTGGCGGTTGACGATCGATTGCCAGCCGCGCACGAAGAACGGCCAGCCGGCCCACAACACGACCGGCGTGCCGAACACGAGGCCGACCCGGTTTGCGACCGCCACGTCGATGCGGCCGCCGAATCCCATCCCGAGCAGCATGTCGCCCATCGTCAGGATGAACACGGGTAAGCCGAGCACCGCGGCGACCCAGAAGCGGCGCGTCATGTCGACGAGCTCCGGGTTCGGCGCGTCCTCGATCACGACGGTGCGCGGCTCGAGCGCCATCCCGCAGATCGGACATGCACCGGGCGCATCGCGCACGATTTCGGGATGCATCGGGCAGGTGTATTCGATGCGGGTCGCCGCCACGGTCGACAGGTCCGGCTCGAGCGCCATGCCGCACTTCGGACACGCGCCCGGGGTCGCCTGCCGCACCTCCGGATCCATCGGGCACACGTAGGTCGTGCCGGGTGGCGCCACCGCTTCGTCGCCGCTGGCGCCGCGTGAGAGGAACGATTCAGGGTCGCTCTGGAACCGTTCGAGGCAGCTCGAATGACAGAAGTAGTAGCGCTGCCCGTTGTAGTCCCACGATCCGGCCGCCTCGGCGGGGTCGATCGTCATCCCGCAGACGGGATCCACCACCATCTCGGGTTCGTGTAGAGGCTGGGGTTCAGTCATTGGAGGCAAGAGAAGATCTTATCAGCGGCGGAAGACGCGCAGGGCCGCGGCGCGGGAGTGCAGGCGAGGAGGGTTCACACCGGACGGACGCGACGCGGGCGTGTGCGCCGGATGTGAAGACGCAGCCTGCGTGTCACGAACGATCCGTATGTCTTCGTGTGCATCCGGGGCGCCTATTCTGCGCGCAGCGCGACGAGCGGGTCGACCCGCATCGCGCGCCGCGCCGGCACATAGCAGGCGATGAACGCGATGAGCGCCAGCGCGAGGGCGACGGCGACGTAGGTGGGAGGATCGGTCGGGCGTACGCCGTACAGCATGGTCGCGAGCACGCGCGAGGCGGCAACGGCCGCCGCGAGGCCGAGGACGACGCCGATGGCCGCCAGCGTCATCCCGCGCGCGACGACCATCGACAGGATGTCCCGGCGATCCGCGCCGAGCGCCAGGCGGACGCCGATGTCGTGCGTCGCCTGCTCCACCGAATACGACATCAAGCCGTAGATGCCGATTGCCGCAAGCAGCAGCGCGATGCCCCCGAAGATGGTCAGGAGCAACATGTTGAAATTCTGCCGCGCGATCGACGTCGACACCACCTGCTCCATCGTCTTGATCTGCGAAACCGCGAGCTGCCCGTCGACGGCGAGGAATACCTTTTCGACCTGCGCCGCGAGCGCCGCAGGACGGCCATTCGTCAGCACGATCCAGGACGCCGGGATCACACTGTTCAGGAGGCGCGTCAGCCGGTCGGACAACTGCCCGACCGGCACGTACATGATCGGCGGCGGCCCCTGATCGATGCCGTTGTCACGCACATCGGCGACGACGCCGATGATGTCGCGGGTGCCATCCTCGAATTCCGGCCCGAGCCCCTTCCCGATGGTGATGCGCTGGTGGAGCGGATCGCCGTCCTTCCAGAACTTCAGCGCCATCGCGGCGTTGATCACCACGACCGGCGTGGCGCCGGGTCCGTCGCGCCGGTCGAACACGCGCCCGCGCAGCAGCGGAATCGACAGCGCGCGGAAGTAGTCCGCCGACGCCGACCGCCAGTTCTCGTCTCCGTGATACTGCGCGTCGCCTTCGAGGGCGCGCCCTTCGATCCGGAACGGCAGATCGACGCTGCCTTCGGTCGGGAGTGAGATCGCCATCGCCGCGGCGTCCACGCCGGGCAGCGCATGAATGCGCTCGGTCGCCGTCGCGACCAGCTGATCGACGCCCCGTGCGGTCGCGTAGCGGGATCCGGCGAGCGAGGTCTTGAACGTGAGGACGTTGTGCGACTCGAAGCCGGGACGGACGTCGCGAAGCTCCGCGAACGTGCGGATGAGCAGCGTGGCCCCGACGAGCAGCACCAGCGCGAGCGCCATTTCGAGCACGACGAGCAGTCCGCGCGTCCGGGCGGCGTGACGGCCGGTCGCGCCGCGGCCGCCGGCATCTTTGAGCGTCGCGCCGGGATTGGCGCGTGCCAGGTGCAGGGCAGGCGCGAGCCCGAACAACACGCCGGTGACCAGCGAGGCGGCTATGGCGAACGCGAGCACGCGCCAGTCGAGCAGCGACGAGAACAACGGCGCGTTCGCGAGGTCCTCAACGCGCGGCAGACTCCCGGGACTCATCGCCACGAGCGTGCGCGCTCCCCACACGCCGGCCACGACCCCGGCCACCGCGCCGACGGCGGACAGCAACAGCGATTCGACGAGCAGCTGCCGGACGATCTGTCCGCGGCCTGCGCCGACCGCGGCGCGGATCGCCACTTCGCGCTGACGGCTTGCCGCGCGCGCGAGCAGCAGGTTCGCAACGTTCGCGCACGCCATCAACAGCACGAGCCCGACCGCTCCGAGCAGAATGAGGAGCGCCGGGCGTACCTCGCGGACGGCAATGTCGCGCATCGCGTAGACGCCGACCTGTTCGTTGTCGGACATCCATTTCGGATTGGCGCGGCGGAAGTCGTTGCCGAGCAGCTTCAATTCGGCGCGCGCCGACTCGATCGTCGTCCCGGACGCGAGATGGCCGGCGACGGCCAGGAAATGCCCCTGGTTCGTGCTGTTCGGATCCGCCTGCAGCGGGACGAACACGTCGGCATCCGGTTCGGCGCGGAACCGCTGCGGCAGCACGCCCACGACGACGTAAGGGTCGCCATTCAGCGAGATCGTGCGGCCGGCAATCGCGGCGTCGCGTCCGAAGTGCGTCGACCACAGCGGATACGAGAGGACCGCGACGTTCGGCCCGCCGGGACGATCCTCGTCGGCCGTGAAGGTGCGGCCGGCGAGCGGGCTGACCTCGAAGACGCGGAAGTAGCTCGCCGAGACGTGAATGCCTCTGACCTGCTGCGGCCGATCGCCGCCGCTCAGGTTCAGTCCCGGGCCGGCAGAGTCGTAGGCGGCAAGTGCGTCAAAAGAACGCGCGCGCGCCCACGTCAGATACTTGGGAATGGAGGTCGCGCACTGCGGCGAACCGTTGAAGTCGCGGCAGACACGGACCAGCCGCGCGGCGTCCGCATAGGGCAGCGGCTGCAGCAGGACCGCGTTGACGACCGAGAAGATCGCGGCGTTGGCGCCGATGCCGAGCGCGATCGCCGCGATCGCCACGACACTGAACCGTGGGTTCCTGAAGAGGAGGCGCACGGCATACCGAAAGTCGGAGGCAATCGCCATTGATGCTCCTCACGTCCGCGCCGGCTGACGCGCCTGCGTCGTCGTCATGCTCACCCCGTATCCGACGGCCCAGCAGATCGCACACCCGACGAGCACGTACCACGTCCACGCGAGCCTGGTGGTCGCCCAGATCACGATCATGAATGCCGCCGACACGCTCATGCCGGCAATGACGCCGGCGGCGGTGGCGCGCGTCGTGGCCACCCCGAGCACGAACGCGCCGAGCATCGGGCCGTAGACGATCGACGCGACGGTCAGGCCGGCGGTGAAGACCGATCCCCACCCGCGCGCGACGACGGCGATGATGATGAGGATGAGGCCCCACGCGGCCGTGCACCAGCGCGACAACGCGAGCAGCCGGGCGTCGGGCACGCGGCCGGCGGCGAGCGGCTGATAGAAGTCGATGACGGTGGTCGACGCGAGCGAGTTCAACGAACCGCTCAGGTTCGACATCGCCGCCGCGAAGATCGCCGCGATCACCAGCCCCGAGACCCCGTGCGGCAGCATCGTCACGAAGAAGCGCGGGAAGATCTCGTCGTTGGTGGTGATCGCGGGCGGCGGCACCGCCTGGTAGTACGCGAACAGCATGATGCCGATGCCGAGGAACAGCACGAACTGGAAGAGCACGATGAAGCCGCTCGTCACGATCGCCTTCTGGCTGTCGCGCAGGTCCTTGCACGTGAGCAGACGCTGCACGAGCAACTGGTCGGTGCCGTGGCTCGCGTTGGTCAGGAACGTGCCGCCGATGACGCCGGCCCAGAACGTGAAGGGCAGCGTCGGGTCGGTAGAAAACGAGAAGACCTGCAGCTTGCCCGCGGCCGACGCGGCATCGACAATGCCGCTCCACCCGTGCGGTGTGAGCTGCACCAGCTCGTAGGCCGCGAGCAGCGACCCGCCGATGTAGATGACGAACTGGATCAGGTCGGTCCAGATGACGGCGGCGATCCCCCCTTCGAACGTGTAGATCAGCGTCAGCACGCCGACCAGCGCGATCGACCACAGCCAGAGATGCGGGATGCCCGGGACGCTGGACGCGAGCACGGCGGAAAGGACGAGTGACGCCGCAAACACCCGCACGCCTTCGGCGAGCGCGCGCATGACGAGGAACAACGACGCCGCGACGTGCCGCGTCGCGGATCCGAACCGCCGCTCGAGCAGCGCGTAGGCCGTCAGCAGCTCACCGCGGAAGTACGACGGCAGGAACAGCCGCGCGATGATGAACCGGCCGGCCACGTAGCCGATCAGCACCTGCAGGTAGGTCAGCGTGCCGCCCTGCTCCGGCCGCGCGAAGTGCCCGTAGGCGAGCGCCGGCACGCCAATGAGCGTCAGCGTGCTGGTTTCGGTGGCGACGATCGAGAGGCAGATGACGATCCAGTGGGTGTTGCGCGCGCCGACGAAATAATCCCTGACGCTCTTGTGCGTCTTCTTGAAGCGCATCCCGAACGCGGTGATGCCCGCGAGATACGCGAGGAGGACGAAGTAGTCGAGTGTCGAAAAGCCCATCGGGGCGTCACCTTAGCACATTGCCGATTGGCGACTGCAGATTGCCGATTCACGGATTACTCGATTGCCGACTGGCGATTGGGATTGCTGACTGGCGATTCGATTGGCGATTGCTGATTGCTGATTGCTGATCGCTGATTGCTGATTGCTGATTGCTGATCGCTGATCGCTGATCGCTGATCGCTGATTGCTGATTGCTGATTGCTGATTGCTGATTGCTGATTGCTGATTGCTGATTGCTGATTGCTGATTGCTGATTGCTGATTGCT
>JABFWM010000599.1 GCA_013362195.1 Acidobacteriota bacterium | reverse complement strand
ACCTTGGACAGGTCGTGCTGGTGCGGGGTGCGATTCCCGGCGAGCGCGTGCACGCGTGGATCGAACGCGCCGACAAGCGGCTGGCCTTTGCGGTGACGCGCGACGTGCTCGCGCCCTCGCCGGACCGCCGCGGCGCGGACGGCGATCCGCTCTGCGGCGGCGCGCTCTACGCGCACATCGCCTACTCCCGTCAGCTGGCCATCAAGTCCGACGTCCTGCGCGACGCGTTCGCGCGGCTCGGGCGCCATCCGCTCGAGACTCCGATCGAGGTCGCCGCGTCGCCGGAGCACGGCTATCGGATGCGGGCGCGGCTGCACGTGCGCGGGGGACGCGCCGGCTTCTACCGCGAAGGCTCCCACCAGTTGTGCGACGCGGCGTCGACGCGCCAGCTGCTGCCCGACAGCATCGCCGCCGCGCAGCGAATCGCGGCGCTGAGCGAAGGCGATGTCGCCGGCGCGGTCACGTCGTTGGCGATTACGGAGAACATCGCCGGCGCGCAGCGCGCGGTGCACCTCGAGCTGGCCGCGGCGCCGCGAGTGACCGCGTCGGCCCTCGATCGGCTGGTCCGCGAGTCGGGCGTGGTCGGCATCAGCGCGCGCGATGTCGCGGGTCAGCTGCTCGTCTCGGGCGACGCGGTGGTCAGCGATCCGCTGCCGGTGATCACCGGAGGTTGCGGCGCGCCCGGCGATCTGGTCCGGCACGCCGAGTCCTTTTTCCAGGGGAACCGCTACCTGCTCGCCGATCTCGTTCGGGCGGTGCTTGCGGCCGTCGCTGATACCGGAGAAGTCCTCGACCTCTACGCGGGCGTCGGGCTCTTTGCGGTGGCGCTCGCCGCGGCCGGCCATCTGGAGGTGACGGCCGTCGAAGGGGACCGATCGAGCGGCGGCGACCTGCGCCGCAACGCGCGGCCGCACGAGCCGCGCATCGCCGCGCACGTCGGCAGCGTGGAGGAGTATCTCGCGTCTCGCCGCGGCCGTCCCGCGCCCGCCGCGGTGATCGTCGATCCACCACGCACCGGCATCTCGTCGGACGCTGTCGAGGGGATCATCGCGCTGGCATCGCCGCGTGTGGTGTACGTCTCGTGCGACCCGGCGACGCTCGCGCGCGACGCGCGGCGCCTGCTCGACGCGAACTATCGGCTGGCGTCGATTCGCGCCTTCGATCTCTTTCCGAATACCCCTCACGTCGAAGCGCTAGCGGTGTTCGAGCGGTAGCCCGGTTGCTCCTCGCGCGCCTCACGCGGACCTGAAAGACCGCCCCTACGTGGGTCGCTTCGCCGGCTCCTGTTCCGCACGGCGGATCCGCCGTTCTCTCGCCGCGTCGACGAAGGCGCGGAACAACCTGTCGAACTCGCCGGTCTTCCAGAAGTTCTCCGGGTGCCACTGCACGCCGACGCAGAACGCCGAGGCAGGGCGCTCGATCGCTTCGATGATGCCGTCGTCGGAGACCGCGGAGACGATGAATGACGGGGCGACCTCCGCGACCGCCTGATGGTGGCGGCTGTTCACCGGGCAGGTGTCGAGCGGCGCGGAGCGGGGGAGCGTGGACGCGAGGATCGTTCCCGCCGTGACCCGCACGGCGTGAGCGGGCGCGTGCTTCGGCTCCTGGATCGAATGGCTCACGCCGCTGGTCGAGGCGGAGGGGATGTCCTGAACGAGCGTGCCGCCGGCGGCGACGTTCAGCACCTGCACGCCGCGGCAGATCGCGAACGCAGGGACGTTCCGCGCCACCGCCTCCCGTGACAGCGGGATCTCGAACGCGTCGCGTGTCGCGTCGATCTTCGTCGACCTGTGCGCCGCCTGGCCGTAGAGGGCGGGATCGACATCCGCCCCACCGGTCAGCAGGATCGCATCCACACGATCGAGCGTGGCGGCGACATCGTCATCGTTCGAGAGCACGACGGGTTCGCCGCCGGCGCGCGTCACCGATTCGACGTAGTCATCGAGCTTCGAGCACGGCGTGATGCCGATGATTGGTTTCATGGTCGTTGTCGGCGGGTCTCAAGATCCGCCCTGCGCCTTTGCCTGACTTGTCTTCTGCCTTGGCCCGGTGTCCCTCGCCGCACGCCTGTCGCCATTCGCCCCTCGCCCCTCGCCCTTCGCCTACATTCGCTCCGGAACGAGGCACCCCATCAGGGCCAACGCCTGCGTGAGCTGACGCCGGAAGTACGCGACCGCCGCCGCCCGCCACAGCCGCACGTCGTGGCGCTCTTCGGCCAGGATCTGGAACCGGTGATAGAAGCCGTTGAACTGCTGCGCGAGACTGAACGCGTACTTCGCGAGCACGGAGAGTTCCAGCGTCCGGACCGCCTGATCCACCACCTCGTCGAGCCGGGCGGCTTCGAGTACCAGGCCCCACAGATCGTGTGAGTCGTCCGATCCATCGGTCAGCGCATCGGCGGCCGTGTCGCCCAGCCGCGCGATCACCGCCGCCTCGTCGATGCCCTCTCGATCCTTCAGCTTCGCGAAGATATTGGTGGCGCGCACGGCGGCGTACTGCAGGTAAGGCCCGCTCTCGCCTTCGAAGCTGAGCGCCTCGTCGATGTCGAACCCGATGACCTTCCCGCGCGAGAACTTCACCATGAAGTAGCGGACGGCGGCGGTGGCGATTCGCTCGGCGGTGCGTCGGACCTCCTCCGGCGAACTCTCCTGATTGCGCCGCGCCACTTCGCTGGCCGCCTTGTCGGTCAGGCGATCGAGCAGATCGTCTGCCTTGACGCCGAGACCTTTGCGGCCGGACACCTCGACGAACGGCTTGTCGGCTTCCTCGCCCGTGTCGTAGCCAAGCTCGCGCGCGGTCTGGTGCGAGAGGGCGACCATCTCGTACGAGTAATGGACCGATCGCTCCGCTTCTTTCGTGTAGCCAAGCGCCGCCAGCGCCTGCTTGAGGAGCTTCTGCAGGTACGACTGGCGCGTGTCGATGACGTTGCACACCATCGAGGCCCGGCCGAATGGCGGCGGGCCCGCCGCCGCGGCTCGCGCATCGGACGTCGTTGACCACAGCGTCGACCCCGTCGTCCGCTCGAACTCGCGGTAGTAGAAGTCGCGGCCGAGCAGCCCGAACTTCCACAGCTGATACGCCATGTCCTTGCCGACGTAGGTCACCGTTCCGTCGGAGCGGACGATGACCTTTTCTTTCTGCACGTCGGCCGCTTCGGTTCCGTTGCCGCTCGCCGCGTCGGCGTCGCTGCGCTCGCTCCCGTCGTTCGATCCTTCGTCTTCGATCCGCATGACCCAGCAGCCTTTCAGCTTGCCATCGGTCTGCAGATAGACCGCGCCGATCTTCTTCAGATACTCGAACGCGTGCGCCCAGAAGTGGAGGCGCAGGATATCGCCCTCCCACGTGAGCAGGTCGTAGCCGATGTTCATCCGCGCCATCGTGCGCAGATGGCAGCGCACGATGCGATCGGCGATGAAGGCGGCCATGGCGGCGACGTCGTTGCCGCCGTGCTCGATCGCGTGCAGGGCGTCGGCGCGGATTTACAGCCGCGCCGGCTCCTCGGCGTACCACTCGGTGACGCGCGCGTAGAGATCCCAGCAGTAGTAGTCGAACCGGGGCGCTTCGGCGAGCGCGCGCACGTCATCGATCGATTTGTGCTCCAGCTCGCGGAAGCCGACGACGACGTCGGCGACCTGGACGCCGGTGTCGTCGATGTAGTTCTGGATCTCGACCTGACGTCCCTGGAACCGGAGCAGGCGGCCGAAGGCGTCGCCCAGCGCGGCGTTGCGAAGATGACCGATGTGCGCCGCCTTGTTCGGGTTGATCGCGGTGTGCTCGACGATCACCTTTTCGGCGCGTGCGTCGTCCGCTTCCGCCTGAAGGCGGAAGCTACCGGCTTCGCGATTGGATGGCGTCGCTTCCGGCGTCAGCCGGACGTCACCGGCTTCGCGATGGAGTTGCGTAGCTTCCGGCGTCAGCCGGAAGTCCTCGAGCCACAGGCGAAGCCAGTGCGGACGATCCAGAAAAAGATTCAGATAGCCGTTTGGCGCGGCGTCGACGCGCGCGATGCCGTCGATCGCGCCGAGCGCCGCGGCGAGCTCCTGCGCGATCGCGCGCGGCGCCTTCCGCACCCGTCGGGCGAGCGCGAACGCAATCGGCGTGGCGACATCGCCCAGCGCGCGCCGCGGCGGCATCTCCAGCGCCATCTCCGTGATCGCGGGATCGTCGGGTGACAATGCGTAGAGGCGCGCGACAGCCTCGGCCATACGCGCGCGAACGAGTTGATGAATCGGCAGAATCACTGTTTATCCGTGATACGATCGAACGACGGGTCCACCATCACTGCATTCCTGGCGCGCGCGTAATCATGCGGCGTGTTGATGTTCACGAACAATCTGGCGTCGGGGTCGTACGCCGGGCGCGCGTCAGCGCCGGTCGTGCGTGCGACGGTCGCGTGATCAGCGGTGGCGCGCGCGAGGCGCGGCGCCCTGCCGGGAGTCCCGTGTCGTGGAACGGGGATCTGAAGACCGCACGCTCGACATTACCATGAGTGAACCCAGAATCGGACGCGTGCTCGTCGCGAGCCTGCACCAAGCCATCGCGGATCTTCTGCCGGACCGGCTCGAATTCTACGAGAACTGGCTGAGCGTCTCGGGGCTGCGCGAGGGGACGATCGGCCTGGCGCCGCTGTCTGCCGTCCTGAGCTTCCTGCGCACCGAAGGCGACACCGCCTACGGCTCGATCACCGCGCGCGCCGGCGAGTACGCCGCGGCGTGGACCTACGACAACGTTCCGGCCTTCGAACGACGCGTCATCCACGCGCTGCCAGCGCCGCTGCGGGCCCGTGCCGCGCTGCGCACCGCGCGGGCGCTGGTGCGCGCCACCTACCCCGGCTCGCGCGCGATTACGCACGTCAAAAAGGGCGTGGCCTCGATCGACTTGCGCGGATCGCTGTTCTGTGAGGTCCGCGAGACCTCGGTGCTGCCGTTGTGCGGCTTTTACGCGGCCGCGATCGCGCGCGTGCTGCGGTTGTGCGACGTGCCGGCCGACGCGCAGGTCAGTCAATGCCGCGCGGCCGCCGGCGGGCAGAAAGGGTGCCTGCTCTCGGTCACGCTGAACGGCCGCGAAAGCGACACCGCGATCGCTGCATGATCACAGCCGCGCTGCTGGTCTGGTTCGGACTGCTGCAGGCGCCGGCGCAGCTGCCCGCCGCGCCGTCCTTGCCTGCGTCTCCGCCGCGGATCCTCGTCGTCCCGCTCGAATCGTCCGCCGGCGACGCACGCACCTACTGGCTCGGCGAAGCGCTCGCGATTCTGATTGCCGACGACGTGAACGCGCGCGGCCTCGGCGCCATCAACCGCGGTGCGCGCGAACGCGCCTACGAGCAGCTCCACCTTCCACCCAACGCCGGGCTCAGCCGCGCCACGGTGAT
>JABFWM010000601.1 GCA_013362195.1 Acidobacteriota bacterium | reverse complement strand
TCCTCGCGGAACTTCGGCGTGCGCAGGATCAAATCGACGCGCGCGAGCTGTCCCGCCTCGGTGCGCTGGCCGGTGTCGAACATGAGGAACGTGCCGTCGGGCGCCCACGCGATCCCGGTGGCGTTCGCATTGGCGAGAAAGCTGACCGGCCGGCTCTCCCCTCCGGCGGCCGGGACGACGGCAACGTTGGTGAACCCGCGCGTCCCTTCCGAGAAGTGCGCGATCCATTTGCCGTCGGGCGACCAGGCAATCGGCCGCCCCACGCCCAGCGCGTCGGCGATGATGCCGGTGGCCAGCGTCCGGTCCTTCCTCGACTCGAGATCGACAACGTGCAGTTCGGTGCCGCCCCGGACGTACGCGATGGACTTGCCATCGGGCGAGAACCGCGGCGCGAAGTCATTGGCGGTGGCGTCGACCTTCGCCGCGGCGTTCTCACGTGCGGACGCCGACGGGATTGCGCCGGTGATTGGCGTTTCCTTGCTCGACGTGAAGTCGTAGACGAAAAGTCGGGGCGGACCCTCGCGTTCCGACGAGTAGACGATCTTCTTCGAGTCGGGCGACCACGCGATCTGCGATTCGGCGGCGGGCGTCATCGTCACCCGCACCGCGTCGCCGCCGTCCTTCGCCGACGCGGCGAAGATCTCGCCGCGCGCGGTGAACGCGACCTTCCGGCCATCGGGAGACAGGGCGAGGTCCTCGAATTGCGACGTGAGCCGCAGGCGGTCGACCGCGGGACCTGCGGGCGCCCCGACGCGCGTGATGGGCACTTCCGCCGCGGCGCCACTCGCCACGTCGAGTGTCCAGATGCGGAAGTTGCGCTCGAAGACGATGGTGGCGCCGCGCGCATCGATCGACGGCCACAGCACGCGGCCGTCGCTGAAGCGCGTCACCTGCCGCGCGGGCGCATCGGCGGCGGTGGGGACGTGCCAGATGTTCTCCGCACCGCTGCGATCCGAGACGAAGAAGAGCGACCGCCCGTCGCCGGCCCACATCGGCCAGAGTTCCTTCGCGCCGCCGCTGGTCACGGCGCGCCAGGCCTGCGGCGTGTCCGCGGCCGTGAGATCGCGCAGCCAGATTTCCGCTTCGTCGAGATGACTGTGGCCGTGGCGCCACCACTGTGAGGACGCGATGCCGCGCGCGCTGATCGCCAGCGTCTTCCCGTCCGGTGACGGCGCCGAGAAGAACTCGTTCGTGAAGCGATCGGCGCTGACCGGCATCGGCGTGCCGCCATCCGGGGAGACCCGATACACGTCGTTGATGTTGCTCAGCTCGTGCGCGGCCGAGGAGAAGTAGAGCCACTTGCCGTCGCGCGACCAGCCGTCGAGCTGATCGAGCGCGTCATCGAACGTGACGCGGCGGACCTCGCCAGTGGCAAACGTCAGGACATACACATCACCGCCGCCTGTGCGCGTCGAGACGAACGTCAGCCTGGTTCTGTCGGGCGAATAGATCGGACGCGTGTCGTTTGCGGCATTCGACACCAGGAGCCGCGCCTCGCCGCCGTGTGCCGCAACAGTCCAGATGTCGCCGCCTGATACAAACGCGATTTCCGTTCCGTCAGGCGCGATCGCCGGCTCGGCGAAGGCGGCCGGCGGTGCGGGCCCTGGTGGTGATTGTCCGGTCGGCACCGCCAACGCCCTGATGGTCAGCAGGATGCCGACAGTGATGCTCGACGCGCGCGTCACGGGAACCTCCACGACACGGCAGTATACTCACCCGTTGTCGGGACGCCCGGCACGCCGGACGCCGCAAGGAATTGACCCCATGACGGCTGTGCCTTCCGTCCTCGCGTTGACCGCCTCCTCGCAACTGCCCGGCGTAAAATTTGCAGAGCTCGCAGCGCGATGGGTGCGCAGATTTCCCATACGGCCAGCGGCGAGTGGCAGAGTTTCGAAGCGCGCATGCGCCGCCGACGCGCTGAACGCTGCATCCTGCGAGCGGAAGTCGCCGCCGAAGCGGGTGCGCTCGACGATGCGCGGGAGGCGTTGGCGGAGGCGCGCAAGCTGGCGCCGTGGCTCGCGGAAATCGAGACGGTCGAAGCGCGATTGTTCCCGCTCACGCCGGCGGGCGCTCCGGCGCGGGAGCGATCCTGGCCACGCCGGCTGCTCTACGTCGCGGCGCTGATTGGCACCTTTGTCGCCTTCTCGATGGGCATTACATGGTGGCAGCGTACGGCGCCACAGACGTCACAGACGCCTCCTGCGAGCAGGCAATCGCTGCCGCTCAGTACCGCCGTCACCACGCAGACACCGGCGCGCGTGGCATCGCGTGACGTGCGCGTCGAGACGATCAGCATCACCGCAGCCAGCATCAACGACTCACGTGTCACGGCGCCGCCGGCCGCGACGATGATCGAAGCGCGCAACACGACAGCCGAGCCGCGCGTGACCGCGCCCGAGCCGCGCACGTCGACGCCGCCGACCCGGAGCACGACGCCGGAGCCGCGCGTCACCGCGCCTGATTCGCGGACGTCCACGCCGGAGCCGCGCAGCCCGCTGCCGGAGCCCCGCGGCACGTCGGGCACGCAGCCCGCGCCGTCGGCGCCGATCGCCTCGACCGAACCTGCACCGCTTCCCCGCGTGGGCGAACGCGACGTAATGATCGATCGTCCGCCGGTCGCCGACGTGCCGGTCGCCGCCGTGCGGACGACGGGCGAATTGCCGTCGAACGAACGCGGCGCCGCGGCCGCCGCGCTCCCCTCGACACCCGCCGCGCGCGTCGACGATCGGCTGCAGGTCCAGTCGGTGCTGCACAAATACGCTGATGCGTACAGCCGCCTCGATGCCTCGGCGGCGCAGCAGGTATGGCCGAAGGTGAATCGCGCCGCGTTGTCGCGCGCGTTCGACAACCTGGCCTCGCAGGACATCACGCTGCGCGACTGCTCCGTCGACGTCAACGGCGCATCCGCGCGCGCGCGATGCCAGGGAGAGACGACGTGGGCGCCGAAGATCGGCGGCGGCGGTCCCCGTACCGAGCCTCGCAGCTGGACGTTCCAGCTCGCGAAGGCCGGTGAGGGCTGGCAGATCGTGAACGCCCGCGTTCAGAACAGGTAGTCGAACGACAGCGTCGGCGTGAACGGGGCGGTGAGGCCGCCGTCACCGATCCGCCATTGGATCTGTCCCGTCAGCACCATCGACGCCTTCGCATTCCACTTGAAACCCGTCACCATAGTCGACAGCGACGTCGTCTTGTCGCCCGGCAGCAGGCGCATCGTGTCCACTGGCACCGGGTCTCCGGTGAGCGGATCGCGCCCGACGAACGTTGGATGCACCTTGCTCGCGGCGCCGATCGTGTGGAGACTCGAGAGACGCCTGAAGAGGAACTCACCCGTGGCGGTGACGCGCGGCGTGACCGCCAGCGTCAACGCACCGCCTGCGCTGTATTCATCGGACGCCCCGCCCTGGACGATCCCGACATTGCCGTGCACGCCGACGTGCGGTTGTTCAAGCGAACCGATCGCCAGCAGGCGCAGCGCAGGATGTCCTGTACCCAGCAGGCTGGTCTCGTCACCGGTCGGTAGCCGGAGCTCGGCGGCTGCCGCGGCGCCTCCGTGCGGCGTGCTGACGACCGTGTACTTGCCCCGGACGGCGACGTCGGCAATACCGCTCGCATCCGCCACAGCGCCCGCCTGCGGCCGAAGCTCCCCGCGATAGACCTCCAGCCGCGAGCCCTCGAGGTGCAGCTGCACGAGGGGCACGGCCCCCCCGATCTCGAATCGATCGGTCACGCCGTAGCTGCCGAAGATCGTCATCGTGCTCGTGCGGAGTTTCAGCGTGAGCGCCTCGGTGTCGAACGGCGCGCCTTCGTCGCGGAACTGGTTCGCGGTCGTGATGAGCGTGCCGTCGCGGAGATTGAACCCGTCGAGACGATCGTAGGCGGCCGTCGTTCCCGAGACACCAAATGACGTGCGCCCGCGGCCGCTCGTCATCGCGCGTTCGACGAAAAATGTGCCGAAGCTGTCGCTGACCCGCGTCATCGTGCCGAGTTCGGGATCCAGGCGATAGACGAAGCCACTCGACGATGTCGCAATCGGAACGGTCGCCAGGCTGACGAGCAATGCCCGTGTGACCGTGTCGCGCGCGGCTTCGGCCGCGTCGCGATCCGCTGGGCACACCCCTCCCGGTTCACGTGCGCAGGTCACCACCGCGCGGTTCGTCATCAAGAAACCAACCACGTCAGCCGGCGTGTTCACCGCCGACGGCTGCGTCTGCGCCGATGTGGACGCGGCGGCAAGCGAGAAGGCGATCACCCCGACACACGTTTTCATTTCTTTTTGATCTCCACGATCAGTGCGCGGACGCGGCCGTTCGTCTGCACTTCGCCGTCGACGCTCACTTTCACATCGTCGCCGCGCAGGTCCTCGCAATTGCCCTTCTTGAAGTTCGTGTCGCTCGTCGTGAAGACGATGCGGTTCTTCAATTCGAACACAACCGCCGGACAACGGCCAGACACTTCATCGACATCGCCCTCGAGCTGGATCTTCTCGGGCTTCGGCGACGGCGACGGTCCTGGCGAAGGTGCTGGTGTCGGCGTCGGTGCAGGTGTCGGCGTGGGCGCAGGTGTTGGCGAGGGCGCCGGTGTCGGCGAGGGCGCCGGTGTCGGCGTCGGTGTGGGGGCCGGGCCCGGGGATGGCGGAGGTGGCGCGGGCGCCGGCACGGGAACCGACGCCGGTGCGGTCTGCCGGAGCACCATGCGGTCCTGCGCGATCGTCAGCGTGACGACGCGCTCCGGTCCGGGATTTGGCGATGCCGTCACCGTGACGGTGCCGTTCCCCGATCCCGAGGTCGGGCTGACCCGGACCCACGACTGATCCGCCGCCGCCGACCAGTTGCACGCGGCGTGCGTGCGTACCTCGATGGTTGCCTGTCCCCCGTCCGCGGTGAATGCCGCGGGAGCCCCGGAGACGTCGAAACGGCAGGCCGCGGCGTCCTGCGCGATGTCGGCACGCTGATCGTTGACGGTGATGGCGCCGCGACGCGCCACCGGATCGGCGTTCTCGCGAACGCGATACGCGATGCTCCCCTCGCCCTGACCGTCCTTCCCCGACGTAATCTCAATCCAGGATGCCGCGGCCGCTGCCGTCCAGGCGCACTCGCGCGCGACTGTGACGGCGACGGTCCCGCTGCCGCCGCCGGAGTTGAAGCTCGGCGACGAGTTTTTGAGGGAGAGCGCGCACCGGCCGGTTGTGGTTGGACCGGTGACGTTGCTGATGGTGGTACTGGTGGAACTGCCGCAGGCGGTCGCGAAGAGGGCGGCGCACACCAACAGCCGAGGTCCACTCACGTGCACGCTCATCGTCATGCACTTCGCGCACCAACGGCACAGCCGTGCGAGACCTCCGGTGCCGCCGCTACGGGCGCGGCTGTTTGCGCAAGC
>JABFWM010000629.1 GCA_013362195.1 Acidobacteriota bacterium | reverse complement strand
CCTGGTCTGCGGACGCGATCGTCGCCGTCTTGCGCGCCGTCGTCGGCGGCTCCGCGTCGACGCAGAGCAGGATCACGCCGACGCCGGCCAGCGCGATCGCGAAGCTCACCGCGAACAGCAGATCGAACCGCGCCGGCATCGCCGCGAGCATGGCAAACGCGACGAGCGGTCCGAGCATCGCGCCCGCGGCGTCAAGCGCGCGATGCACACCGAACGCCGTCGCGAGATCGCGGCACGGACTGCGAAGCGAGATCAGCGCGTCGCGCGGGGCCGTGCGGATTCCCTTGCCGACACGATCGATCGCCACGATTCCGGCAATCGCGGTCCACGCGCCGCCGGCGGCAAGCAGCGCGACGCGGCAGAGCGCCGACAGCGCGTAACCCGTGGCCGCGACCTCCTTGTGGCGGTTCCAGCGATCCGCCATCACGCCCGCGAGCACGCGGACGATGGCGGCGAAGCCCTGATACAGGCCGTCGATCACGCCGTAGGCGAGCGGCCGCATCCCGAGCTCGAGCACCAGATACATCGGCAGGATGCTCGCGATCATCTCCGACGACACGTCGGTCAGCAGGCTGGTGAAGCCGAGGGCCCAGACGGTCCCGCTGACCGCGGGGATGAAGCGGCGGATCCGGTTCACCGCCGGCGCGTCGGTGGCCGCGGTGTGGGGGCAGGTCGCACACGCTGAGCAGTTCCGATGGGTCCGGGTCAGCAGACCCGCCCAGTCGATCGCATACATAAGGAGGATGTCCCTGAAATGGGTTTGGTGGGACAGAGGCAAGGGGCCGGCCAGCTATCGGCGGCGGTTGTCAACAGTTA
Source organism: Acidobacteriota bacterium (assembly GCA_013362195.1). Classification (GTDB taxonomy): domain Bacteria; phylum Acidobacteriota; class Vicinamibacteria; order Vicinamibacterales; family 2-12-FULL-66-21; genus QHWT01. Next base: position 4,561 of record JABFWM010000629.1, on the reverse strand, counting down.
CGGCGACTCGCGGCCGGAAGTCTCCGAATCGCCGCACTATTGTCGCGGCGACGGGAGACTATCCGCCGCGTGCAGCGCGCCGCCTACCGCACGACGACGGGTGAGGCTGCCTGAAGGAGGAACGCGCGCGCGCCGGTGCTGCCCTGGATGGGCGCGACCCAGACGTCGAGGATGGCGGATTGCGAGCCGCGGCCCGCGGCATACAGCACGTGCCCGTCGTCGAGCCACTCGATCTGATCGTCGATCGAGCGCGTCTCCGCCGCGATCGGATGCTCCGTCATCGTCGCGAGATCGAGGACGTGGAACCGCCACGGCGCGAGATCGCCACCGACGCGCTTTTTGTAGGCGACCCGCGTGTTGTCCGGCGACAGCGATGGGCACTCGACGTTCTCGTGCAGCACGGTCATCGTCCGTGACGGCATGTCGCCGCGGACCAGGTACGTCTTGCCGCCCGTCCGCAGCGACGCGTAGAACGTCTTGCCGTCGCGCGCGAACGTCACGCCCCAGAAGTTGAAGTCCTTCGCGCTGAACGGCTGGCCGTCGCGCGTCGTCGTGAACTGCTCGAGGTCGCCCAGCGTGGCGCCCGTGTTCAGGTCGACGAGGGTCGTCTTCGTCGAGAACGTCGGCGACGAATAGCCGTGCGCGGCGCCGCTGACGAACACGGTAATCGCTCCGAGGCGGCCGTCCGGCGACAGACGCGTGCGGCTCGGCACGCCGTCGAGCGTCATGGTCCGGGTCGGCTGGAGACGGGCGTCGAGGAAGACGGCTTCGTACTCGGTGATGAGGCCGGCGCCCTGGCGCAGGCAGATGCCGTGTCCCTGGGAAAATGCGATGCGATCGCACTCGATCGACGTGGACGCATACGGCGCGTCGGGATGTTCGAGCGAGGCCACGCTCAGCCGCCGCGCGTTCTCGCCGAGGCCCGTATGCCGGTAGAGCAGGTGCGGCGCCGCCGAAAGAACCGCAAGGTCGCCGCCCGGGGTGGGCTCCGGCCGAGGCGGGGGCGCGTCGCGCCGTGCCGGACGAGCGATCGTGAAGCCGAGCACGAGAGCCGCCGCGAGCGCGAGTCCGCCGGCGACGAGTACGGTCCGATTTGCCGTGGCCATCGAGGGCGAAATTGTACCGCGAAACCTGGCCGCGCTTCAGCGACGCCAGAAACGCGTCCGCCGCGTGCCAGGACGCGGCGGGATCCGCGGCAAGCCGTTGCGATCCATGTTGTGGATCGTCAAGAGGAGCCCACCGTCGCGCGCGGCTTCGGCGCGCGCCTCAGCCACCGGTGGCGTGCCGGTGTAGACTGCGCGCGATGCGTTCACCACTTGCGTCTCTGGCGCTGGCGTTCATGCTGGCGATCGCGCTCCACGGCGATCGGGGCGCACCGGCGTCCGCGCCGTTTCGTCTGGCCATCGCGGGCCTCGTACACGGACACGTCAGCGGGTTCCTGCGCGCCGCCCAGGGGCGCGACGACGTGCAGATCGTCGGCGTCTACGATCCCGACGCGGTGCTGCTGCGCAGCTACGGCGAGCGCTCGGGGCTTGCGCCGTCCGTGCTGTTCCCCGATCTCGGCACGATGCTCGATCGCACCAGGCCTGACGCGGTGGCGTCGTTCACGAGCACGCTCGATCATCCGGCCGTCGTCGAGGCGGCCGCGTCGCGGCACGTGCCGGTGATGATGGAAAAGCCGCTGGCGGTCAGCACCGCAGACGCGAAGAAGATTCGCGATGCCGCGGCGCGCGGCGGCATACCGGTCTTCGTCAATTACGAACGTGCAGCCGGAATTCTTCGCCTGGCTCACCGACCCGGTGAAGAACGGCGCCGGCGCGCTGTTCGATTTCGGCTGTTACGGCGCCAACCTGATGACGTGGCTGATGGACAACCAGCGTCCGTCCGCCGTCACCGCCGTGACGCAGCGTTTTCAGCCCGATGTCTACCCGCGCGTCGACGACGAGGCGACCATCCTGCTGGAGTACCCGGCCGCGCAGGGCATCATCCAGGCGTCGTGGAACTGGCCGTTCAACCGCAAGGATTTCGAGGTCTACGGCGAGCACGGCGTGGCGATCGCAACCACCGGGGGAAGCGGGCTGAAAGTCACCCTGCCGAACGAACCGGAGCATGCGGTGACGCCGGATCCACGCCCGGACGACGAGCGCGACTCGATCTCGCACCTGATCGCCGTCGCGCGCGGGCAGCGCAAGCCGAATGCGCTCTCCTCGCTGGACAACAATCTGATTGTCACGGAGATTCTCGAAGCGGCGCGCGAATCGGCGCGGACCCACACGCGCGTGGCGCTCGCGCGCGAGTGAGACGAGGCACGCCATGACCGACATCTCCCGTCGTCAGTTTCTGGGCGCGGCCGGCGCCGCCACCGGGTTCACGATCGTGCCGCGGCGCGTGCTCGGCGGGCGGGGGCAGGTGGCCCCGAGCTCGAAAATCAACGTCGCGTTCATCGGCGTCGGCGCGCAGGGGCTGCGCGTCATGCTCAATTTCCTGCGGCAGCCCGACGTGCAGGGCGTCGCCGTCTGCGACCCGAACAAGGGCAGCGCCGGCTACCCGCAGTGGAGCGACCGCGAGTTCTCGACCGGCGTACACACGCTGCTCGGCGTCGAGTCGGGATGGGAGTGGCTCAGCCCCAACGACAGGATCCAGTTGACCCATACCACGACCGCGACCTCCGGCATCGCCGGACGCGAGCCATGCCAGAAGATCGTCAACGCGTACTACGCGCGCGGGCAGCGCGCCGGTGAGTACCGCGGGTGCCGCGCCTACGCCGATTACCGCGAGCTCCTCGAAAAGGAACGCGATGTCGACGCCGTCGTCGTCTGCACTGTCGATCACTGGCACGCGCCGATCGCGATCGCGGCGATGAAGAAGGGCAGGCATGTCTTCTGTCAGAAGCCGATGACGCACACGGTGGCGGAAGCGCGGCGCATGGCGGAGGTCGCGCGCGAGAGCGGCGTCGCGACGACCGTCGCGATCGGCAATCAGGCGTCGGAGGCGACGCGCCTGATCTGCGAGTGGGTGTGGGCCGGCGCGATCGGTCCGGTGCGGCAGGTCGCGAACTGGTCGAGCCGCCCGTTCTGGCCGCACGGCCTCGATCGTCCCAGCCAATCGGAGCCGGTTCCCGAGGGCCTCGACTGGAACCTGTGGCTCGGTCCCGCGCCCGAGCGGCCGTTCCATCACGTCTACCTGCCGTTCGTGTGGCGCGGCTGGTTCGATTTCGGCGGCGGCTCACTCGGCGACATGGGCGGATACAGCTTCGACACGATCTTCCGCGTCCTCAAACTCGAGGCGCCGGCCAGCGTCGAGGCCAGTTCGACCGAGCGGTTCCCGGAAACGTTTCCGCACGCGTCGATCGTCCATTACGACTTCCCGGCGCGCGGCGACCTGCCGCCGGTGCGGCTCTCGTGGTACGACGGACGCCTCAAGCCGCCGCGTCCCGCGGAACTGGACGGCGGCGCCGACCTGGCCGACGAGGGGCTGTTGTTCGTTGGCGACAAGGGGTCGATCCTGTGCGGCTTCAATGGACAGAACCCGAAGCTGATCCCGCAGGCGAAGATGGATGCGTTCGTTCCGCCTCCCAGGACGCTGCCACGCTCGCCGGGCAACGATCGCGAGTGGCTCGATGCGTGCCTCGGAGGAAAGACGAAACCCGGGGCGAACTTCGAGTTCGAGGGCAGGGTGACCGAAGCGCTGCTCCTCGGCAACGTCGCGCTGCGCACCGGCCGCCGCATTCTCTGGGATCCCGCGAACCTCAAGGCCATCGACCTGCCTGCGGCCGACGCCTACATCCAGCCGCCGTATCGCAGCGGCTGGACGTCATCGGCGTAAGACGCAGCAGGGGCGGGTGCGCGACCGGTCCACTCACTCTCGCGGGTCAGCCGCTCGCGCACCGCTTCGAGCTGCTGCCGCAGTTCCTTCACCCCTTCGAGCTCGCGGCCTTCGGGACCGTACTTGATGCCGGCATGGCCGTGATATCCGGCGTCCACGACGATCTTCATCATCCGGTGCAGATCGAGGTAGACGAGGGCCTCGCTTGGACGGGTCCTTGCCGCGGCGCTGATGAATTCTGCCCGTCCGGCCGATAAGAGCGGCCGACATGTTCTCCGACGAAGAACGGGAAGCCGTCCTGCAGCTGCTCGCCAACTACGAGAACATGGCCCGGGCGATCGAGACCTTTCTGCACCGCGTCCGCTCCGACCCCAACATCGACGTCCAGGCGCCCCGCTACCGCGCGCTGCTCGCCGACATGGAGGAAGTCGTGCCGATCTGGCGGGAATACGGGGTGACGACGCGCGGCAAGCTGTCGCTCGAGCGCCGCAGCCGTCCGTCGCAGCCGCGTCCGGGGGAGGAGCGCCGGCGTTCGAGCAAGGACTACTACTCGGGCTGATCCTGTCGCCCTGGCAATGGGCTTGCTGTTCCCGCGCGCATCCATTGATCTCCATCCTGGAGCGCGTGTATGCCACAACGTCACATCATTCGAGCCTGCCTTCTTACTCTTTGTGTGGCAGCGGGCTGCCACATTGCGGCACCCTCCGCGGCTGCGGCGGAACGGCTCTGCGATACG
>JABFWM010000420.1 GCA_013362195.1 Acidobacteriota bacterium | reverse complement strand
TCGGACGGAACCGCGGTACGCCGAGGTGCTCGGTGACCTTCGCGGCAGTGATCTCCTCGGTGAACGCCTTGCCCTCGACCACGACCCTGCGGGCGATCTTGCGGCAGATCGACGCGATCTCGCGTTCGAGATTCCTCACGCCCGCTTCACGCGTGTAGCGCTGGATGATCGTCGAGAACGCCTCGTCGAGGAACCTGATGTTCTCGGCGGTGAGGCCCGCGCCTTCGATCGCCTTCGGCGAGAGGAACTTCTTCGCGATCTCGATCTTTTCCTGCTCGGTGTAGCCGGCCAGCTGCAGGACTTCCATGCGATCGCGCAGCGCCTGCGGGATCGTGTGCAGCACGTTGGCCGTGCAGATGAACATGACGTTCGACAGGTCGTACTCGACGTCGAGGTAGTGATCGAGGAACGCGTTGTTCTGCTCGGGATCCAGCACCTCGAGGAGCGCGGCCGACGGGTCGCCGCGGAAGTCCATCGACATCTTGTCGACTTCGTCCAGCAGGAACACCGGGTTCATCGTGCCGGCCTTCTTCATCATCTGGATGATCTGGCCGGGGAACGCGCCGATGTAGGTGCGGCGATGGCCGCGGATCTCCGCCTCGTCGCGCACGCCGCCGAGCGACAGGCGCACGAACTTGCGGTTCATCGCGCGCGCGATCGACTTCGCGAGCGAGGTCTTGCCGACGCCCGGAGGGCCGGAGAAGGTGAGGATCGTCGCCTTCGGCTTCTTCACCAGCGCGCGGACGGCGAGGAACTCGAGGATGCGGTCCTTGATCTTCTCGAGGCCGTAGTGGTCCTCGTTGAGGATCTCCTCGGCGCGCTTGAGGTCGCGGCTCTCCTTCGTCTTCTTGTGCCAGGGGACGGCAATCAGCCAGTCGAGGTAGTTGCGCGAGACGGTCGCCTCGGCGGACATTGGCGGCATCGCTTCGAGCCGCTTCAGCTCCTGGACGGCCTTTTCCTCGACCTCCTCGGGCATCTTCGACTGGTCGATCTTCTTCTTCAGCTCCTCGATCTCGTTCCCCTTCTCGTCCTTGCGGCCCAGTTCCTTCTGGATCGCCTTCATCTTCTCGTTGAGGTAGTACTCCTTCTGCGCCTTCTCCATCTGCTTCTTCACGCGCGACTGGATGCGGCGATCGACCTGGAGCTTGTCCACCTCGGCCTCGAGCAGGCCGGCGATCCGGTTGAGGCGTTCGATCGGCGAGATGATCTCGAGCAGGTTCTGCTTCTCGTCCACGCCGACGACGAGGTGCGCGGCAATCGTGTCGGCGAGCTTGCCGGGATCGTCCACGCGGACCGCGGCAATCATCGCGTCGTAGTGCAGGTTGTTCGAGAGCTTCACGTACTGCTCGAACAGCGACACCGCCTTGCTCATCGTGCTTTCCGCGTCGGCGCCGGTCTCCTTGTGCTTGGGCACGACCTTGACGACGACCCGGTAGAAGCCCTTGTCTTCCTTCCACTCGACGGCGCGGGCGCGCTCGATGCCCTCGACCAGCACCTTGATGTTGCCGTCGGGCAGCTTCAGGCTCTGGACGATGTTGGCGACGCAGCCCATCGTGAAGATGTCCGACGGCTGCGGCTCGTCAATCGCCGCGTCGTGCTGCGCGGCCAGGAAGATCCGCTTGTCCTTGCCGAGCGCGTGCTCGAGCGCGCGCGTCGAGGACGGCCGTCCGATCACGAACGGCATCATCATGTGGGGGAAGACGACCACGTCCCGCAGCGGGACGATGGGGAGGGTTTCGTAGAGTTCCATGAATTGAGCTTTGCGCCGTCAGCTGCCAGCTCCCAGCTGATGGCTGACAGCTGATCGCTGAAAGCTATCCGGCTTTCTCGATCAGGGTTATCGGCTTTTCCTTGCTCTGGACGACCTCGCGCGTGATGACGCACTCGCGGACCTTCTTCTGGCCCGGCAGCGTGTACATCAGATCGAGCATGAGATCTTCGATGATCATGCGCAGGCCGCGCGCGCCGATCTTGCGCTGCAGCGCCTGTTCCGCGATCGCCTCCAGCGAGTCGTCCGTGAAGCGGAGCTTGACGTTCTCGTACTCGAACAGCTTCTGGTACTGACGCGTGATGGCGTTGCGCGGTTGCGTGAGGATCTGGACGAGCGCGGCCTTGTCGAGCTCGTGCAGCGTGCCCACGACGGGCAGCCGGCCGACGAACTCGGGAATGAGGCCGTACTTGATGAGATCTTCCGGTTCGACCTGCTCGAGGGTCGTGCCGATGTCGCGGCCGACGACCGACTTCACGTCGGCCTTGAAGCCGAGCGTCTTCTTGCCGGTGCGGCGGTCGATCTGCTTTTCCAGCCCGACGAACGCGCCGCCGCAGATGAAGAGGATGTTGGTCGTGTCGACCTGGAAGAACTCCTGGTGCGGATGCTTGCGTCCGCCCTGCGGCGGGACGTTCGCGACCGTGCCTTCGAGAATCTTGAGCAGCGCCTGCTGCACCCCTTCGCCCGACACGTCGCGGGTGATCGAGGGGTTCTCGTCCTTGCGGCAGATCTTGTCGACTTCGTCGATGTAGATGATGCCCTGCTGGCACTTCTCGATGTCGCCGCCCGCCGCCTGCAGCAGCTTGAGGATGATGTTCTCGACGTCTTCTCCGACGTAGCCCGCTTCGGTGAGGGTGGTGGCGTCGACGATCGTGAAGGGCACCGAGAGCAGCTTCGCGAGCGTCTGCGCGAGCAGCGTCTTGCCGGTGCCGGTCGGGCCGATCAGCAGGATGTTCGACTTGGTCAGCTCGATGTCGTTGCGGCTGCGCGACTGCTTCTGGATCTCGATCCGCTTGTAGTGGTTGTAGACCGCGACCGCGAGCTTCTTCTTGGTCTGTTCCTGGCCGATGACGTACTCGTCGAGGAACTTCTTGATCTCCTGCGGGACCGGCAGGGAGGACCGGGCGCCGCCGCGCGCCTCGAACCGGTTGTCGTCGGCGATGATGTCGTTGCAGACCTCGACGCACTCGTCGCAGATGAAGACGGTGGGCCCGGCAATCAGCTTGCGGACGTCGTTCTGGTCCTTGTTGCAGAACGAGCAGCGGAGAATCTCTCCCTCGCCGTTTTTCTTGACCATGGGGTGGACCTGCTACGCCCTTTTCCGGATGACGTCGTCAATAATACCGTATTCCTTCCCCTGGTCCGCGCTCATGATGTAGTCCCGCTCGGTGTCATCCTGAATGCGCTTCAGCGGCTGGCCGGTATGTTCGGCGAGGATCTGGTTGAGCCGTTCCCGCGTGCGCAGCAGCTCGCGGGCGTGAATGTCGATGTCGGTGGTCTGCCCACCCAGGCCCTGCACCCACGGCTGGTGGATCAGGATGCGTGAATTCGGCAACGAATAGCGCTTGCCCCGGGCGCCGGCCGCCAGCAGGACCGCCGCCACCGAGGCCGCCTGGCCGATGCAGTAGGTGGCCACGTCAGGCTTGATGAACTGCATCGTATCGAAAATCGCCATCCCGGCGGTGACGACGCCACCGGGGCTGTTGATGTAGAGCAGGATGTCCCGATCCGGATCTTCCGCCTCGAGGAACAGCATCTGGGCGATCACCAGGTTGGCGACGTTGTCGTCGATCGGCGTGCCAATGAAGATGATGCTGTCTTTGAGGAGGCGCGAGAAGATGTCGTAGGCGCGCTCCCCCCGATTGGTCTGTTCGACCACCATCGGGATCAACTGCGAGTAGGAAGAATGAGCCATGCGAAAGCGTCCGCCGGTGCGAAAAACGACTGACTTGTTGGGGGAGCAGGGACGGGCCTGTCTTACGTTTCGGCAATTGTAACACGGGACAGCAGGAAATCAACCGCCCGTTCCCGCCGCAGGCCGGAATAGAGCCGTCCGATACCCCCCTCCTTTTCGAGCCGGGCCCGCACCGCCGCGGGCGTCCGGCCGGTCCGTTCGGCATACCGGTTGATCTCGGCATCCACGTCGGCGTCCGATACGGTAATCGCCTCGCGCCGGGCGACCTCATCCAGCACCAGGGCGCCGCGCACGGCCTCCGCCGCCGCCTCCCGCTGCCGCTCGCGGAAGTCTTCCCAGTTGATGTTCGTCTTCATCGGATCGATCTGCTGGTCGATCAGCCGCCGCACGAACTCCTCGACCCGGCGATCGATCTCGCGATCGAGCAGCGCCTGCGGCACCTCGAACTGCACGCGCGCGGCCAGCTGCTTCATCAGATCGCCGCGCAGCTCGCGTTCGGACTCGTGCGTCGCTTCGTGCCCGAGATCGTCGCGCACCCGTGCGCGCAGCGCGTCCAGCGAATCGAACTCGCCCAGGTCCTTCGCGAACTCGTCGTCCAGGGGCGGCACGAACCGCTTGCGGATCGCCTTGATCGACACGTCGTACTTCACCGTCGTGCCCGCCAGCTCGGTGATCGTGTAATCGTCCGGATAGCGGATGTCGAAGGTCTTGGTCGAGGCCGGCATCAGCCCGCGCAACTCCTCGTCGAACCCCGGCGGATTGGCGGACGCGCCGATATCGACGGTGACGTTCTCGTGGCGATCGGTCTGCGCCTCCGCCGTGTCGGCTTCGCGCGGCTCCGCGGTGCGGACCAGATCCATGAGGACCGAGTCGCCGTTCTGGATGCCGCGGTCCTCGACCGGCTCGTAGCGTGCCGAGCGATCGCGCAGGCGCGCGAGCGCTTCGTCGACGGCGGCATCGTCGACGTGCACCGGCGACCGCCGCACCTGGATCGTCGTGTAGTCGCCCGGATCGATCGGCGGGACGGTATCGAAGGTCGCCGTGAATTTGAGCGGCTGCCCCTCTTCGACGACCACGTCGCGAATATCCGGCGTGTCGACCGGTTCCACGCCGCGCTCGCGCAGCGCCTCGTCGACCGCGCGAGGGATCAGCCCGTGCGCGACGTCGTGCAGGATCTGATCGCGGAACCGCTGTCGCACGATCTTGGCCGGCACCTTCCCCGGCCGGAAGCCGGGAATGCGCGCGGCCTTGCTGTAATCGCGCGAGACCTTGTCGATCTCCGCATCGACGACGGTGCTGGGGATCTCCACGACCAGGTTCTTGCGGGTCTCGTTGACGTCGATGTACTCAGTTTTCATTGCGTGTTCGGGGCATCTCGCCGATCGCGAGCATCGCTGGCTCGCGGCGCCCCCGAAGCTCGCGCGCCGGCGAGCGAAGGAGTGCGAAAGGGGGGAGTCGAACCCCCATAGCCTTCCGGCTACCGGATCCTAAGTCCGGCGCGTCTGCCAGTTCCGCCACTTTCGCGTGCACGCATCACGGACGAGGCAGCCGCGAGCGCCCGGCGCACATCATCCGCCACACTGCGGCATGCCGCGTACGGCTAACACCGTAGCCTAACACGAGGCTCGCGCCGGTCCGCTGTGTAGACAATGGATGAATCGCTCCTCGAGGTGTAACGCGCCACGACAGCCCAGCAATGGCGACTAACGGGCAC
>JABFWM010000333.1 GCA_013362195.1 Acidobacteriota bacterium | reverse complement strand
GATGCCGAACCCGAATTCACCTACGGATGGCGGGCCGGCCTGGCGATCGCGCTGCCGCTGTTCACGACCGGACGCGCCGATGTGGCAGTCGCGGAGGCGACGCTGAACCGCGCCATTGCCGACCGCGAGGCACGCGCGCAGCAGATCCGCGGCGCCGTCTCCGCCGCGGTCGCGCGCGCGACCGGCGCACGACAGGCCGTCGAGCGCTATCGAACGGACATTCTTCCGGCATCGCTGCAAGTGGAACAGATGGCACAGGAGTCGTATCAGGCGGGGCAGACCGGCTTGCCGGCGCTGCTGCAGACCGTGCAGGCGGCCCGCGAGGTGCGACAGCGCGCGCTGCAGGCCGGCCTCGACTATCAACTCGCGCTGGCCGAGCTCGAACGGGCGATGGGGACGCCGCTCCGATGACTGACACGGCCGCCCCTTGCCGCGCGCGCGGCCGGCGCATCGCGCCGCTTCACGCCGTCGCCGCGCGCGTGCCGCACGCGCTGCTCGCGTTGATCGTCCTCGCCGGATGCAACCACAAGTCCGTCGAGGAAATGGAGACGACCGCCGCCGCGCCGGTCAAGACCATCACGCTCGCGACGACCACGTTCGAAGGGGTCGTGTCCGCGAGTGGCGTCGTGGCCCCCGCACCCGGCGCGGATCTCACGATCACCGCCCCCGAACCCGCACGCATCGTCGAGCTCCCGAAGGCGGAAGGCGATCGCGTCAGGCCGGGCGACCTGCTGGTGCGATTCGAGATCCCGTCGATTGCCACGGACGTCGCGACCCGGCGCGCCGAGATGGAGACCGCGAAGGCGCGCGTCGACAACGCGCAGGCGAACGTCACCCGGTTGACGACGCTGGTCGAACACGGCGTGGCCGCGCAGAAGGAGCTCGAGGATGCGCGCCGCGAGCTCACGGAAGCGCGCGCAGTGCTCGGGCAGGCCGAGAGCGCCGGCCGCAACGCCCAGGTGCTCGCCTCGCGGACGATCGTGCGCGCGACGTTCGCCGGCATCGTGGCCCGACGCGCGCACAATCCGGGCGACATGGTCGAGGCGAGCGCGGCCGACGTGATCCTGCGCGTGATCGATCCGACGCGCCTGCAGGTCGTCGCGTCGGTGCCCGTCGCCGACGTGCCGCGCGTCGAAATCGGGCGGCCCGCGCGAATCCTGCTGCCGGCCAGCAGCCGGCCGGAACCCGGCAAGGTGCTGTCGCGTCCGGCCGTCGTCGATCCATCGGGCGTCGCCGCGGCCGTGCGGGTCGGGTTCGACAGCGCAACGCGCCTGGCCGTCGGCACACCGGTGCGCGTGGAGATCGTCGCCGAGCAGCATCCGGACGCGGTCGCCGTTCCCTCCGACGCGCTGCTGCACGAGAACGAGGAGACCTTCGTGATGGTGGCCGGGTCCGACAACAAGGCCCACAAACGCAAGGTGGCGATCGGCCTGACGGCGCCCCGGCTGTCGGAAGTCACGAGCGGACTGAAGGCGGGCGAAGCCGTGATCGTGCAGGGGCACCAGGGACTCCCTGACGGCGCCGCCATCACGATCGCATCATGACCCTCGCAGGCTTCGTCGAGCGCTTCGGCCGCGCCATCGTCGCGATCACCGTGCTGCTCGCCGCGGCCGGTCTCGTGGCGGCCTTCTCGCTGCCAAGCGACATCTACCCGCCGCTCGTCTTTCCCCGCATCGTCGCCATCGGCCACAGCGGCACGCTGCCGGCGCGGACGATGATGCTGACCGTTTCGCGTCCGATCGAGCAGACGCTGATGGAAGTCCCCGGCGTGCGGCGGGTGCGGTCGACGACGTTCCGCGGCGCGACGGAGATCTCGGCGCAGTTCGATCCATCGACCGACATGGTCGTAGCGCTGCAGCAGGCGCAAGGCAAAGTGGCCGAGATTCGCGGCGATCTGCCGGCCGATCTCGACCTCGTGCTCGACCGGCTCACGCCCTCGGCATTTCCATTCGTCAGCATCAACCTGTCGGGGGGACTCACCGCGGCCGAGCTGTACGACTACGCGTTCTACGTGATGCGGCCGGCCATCTCGCGCGTCGCCGGTGTCGGCAACGTCGAAGTGCTCTCCAGCGACACCCGCGAGATCGAAGTGATCGCCGATCCCGCGAAGCTGACGGCGGCAGGCCTCACGATTGGCGACGTCGCCGACGCGCTGAAGGGTTCCAACCAGCTGCAGCCCGTCGGCCGCTACACCGCCGGGGGACTGCAGCATCTCGTGCTCGCGTCAGGACTCTGGAAGTCGATCAACGACATTCCGCCGACGCCGGTCGTGGTGAAGGGCGGGTCGACGATCCGCGTGGCCGACATCGCGACCGTGCAGAACGGGGCGCCCGATCGCACGATGCTCATCAGCGGCGGCGGCCGCGTCGCCGCGAACATCAACGTCTCGCAGCAGATCGGCGCCAACATTCTCGAGGTGCGCGCCGGCGTCGAGCGGGCGCTCGCGGACCTGGTGAAATCGCTGCCCGCCGGACTGCGGCTGCTCAAGACCTACGACCTCGCAGAGTTCGTCTCGACCGCGATTGCCAACGTGCGCGACGCGATCCTGATTGGCGCCGCGCTCGCCGTCATCGTCCTGCTCGTGTTCCTCCGCGACTGGCGCCTCACCCTGGTCGCGTCGATCACGCTGCCGCTCACCGTGATGACGACGTTCCTCGTGATGCGGTGGCTGGGCCAGACGATCAACCTGATGTCGATGGGCGGCCTCGCCGTCGCGATCGGCCTGGTCATCGACGATGCGGTCGTCGTGGTCGAAGGGATCTACCGCCATCTCGACTCGGGCGAACCGCCGAACCTCTCGGTCGCGCGCGCGATGCACGAGCTCGTCGCGCCCGTCGTCGGATCGACGCTGACGACGGTGGTCGTGTTCGTGCCGCTCGGCATGCTCTCCGGAGTCGTCGGGCAGTTCTTCCGCGCGCTGTCGATCACGCTCGCGGCCGCGGTGCTGATCTCGCTGGTGCAGGCGCTGACCCTCATTCCGCTGCTGGCACGCATCGCCGCCCGGCGCCGCGAGAAGACGGCGGTGCCGCTGCACCACAGCGGCGGACGTCTGGAGCGCGCCTACTCGCGCGGCCTCGATGTGACGCTTCGTCGGCCGCTCGCCGGCCTCGTCGTCGCGCTCGTGCTCGCCATCGCGGGAGCGCTGCTGTTCCATGCGATGGGAACCGGATTTCTTCCCGAAGCGGACGAGGGCGGCTTCGTCATCGACTACAGGACGCCGCCGGGAAGCGCGCTCGAGGAGACCGACCGCGTGCTGCGGCGGATGGAAGACGTGCTGCAGCACACGCCGGACGTCGCGGCGTTCACGCGGCGGACCGGATCGGAACTCGGGCTCTTCGCGACCCAGCAGAACGGCGGCGACATCCTCGTCCGCCTGAAGCCGCGGCCGGCGCGGCGATCGTCCGACGAGGTCATCACGGCTCTGCGCGACCGGCTGACGGAGGCGGCGCCGGGCGTCGAGATCGAATTCATCCAGCTGCTCCAGGACATGATTGGCGATCTCGAAGGCGCGCCGACGCCGATTGAAGTAAAGGTGTTCGGCGACGACCCCGACACGCTGTCGAAGATCTCGGAGCAGGTCGAGAAGACCCTCCAGGGCACCCAGGGCGTCGTCGACATCGTCGGCGTGCAGCGCGGCAATCCCGAGTCGACGTGGGAGATCGACCCCGTCGCCGCCGGGCGCCTCGGCCTCACGCTGACACAGGTGTCGGAGCAACTGTCGGATGCCTGGCTCGGCGACGTGCAGACGCAACTGCGGCTCACCGATCGCGCGATCCCGGTGCGCGTCCGCTACCCTGACTCGTACCGGTTCGATCCCGCGCAGATGGCAGCCACGCCGGTCCGTGCGAGCGACGGACGGACGGTTCCACTGGGAACGCTCGCCCACGCGACCACGACGCCAGGAGAGATCATCCTCCAGCGCGAGAACCTGCGACAGATGGCGCTGGTGACCGCCCACCTGGAGGACCGCGATCTCGGCAGCGCCGTCCAGGACGTGCAGACGAAGCTGCAGGAGCTGAAGCTGCCGGTGGGCTACACGACGGAAGTGGGCGGGCAGTACGCGTCGCAGCGCCAGTCGTTCCGCGAACTGCTGACGGTGTTCGCGATTGCCGCCGCGCTCGTCTTCATCATCCTGGTCGTGCAGTTCGGCAGCTTCCTCCCCGCGCTGCTGATTCTCGGCGCCGCGCCGCTCTCGCTCGCCGGCGCCTTCGCGCTGCTCCTCATCACCGGCACGGATCTCAACGTCTCGTCGGCGATGGGCCTGATCCTGCTGGTCGGGCTGGTCGTGAAGAACGGGATCGTGCTGCTCGATTACGCGCACCACCTGCACGCGGCCGGACATCCATTCAACGACGCACTCGAGATCGCGGGACGCGTGCGCCTGCGGCCGATCCTGATGACGACGCTGTGCACGCTGTTCGGATTGCTGCCGCTCGCGCTCGGGTTCGGCGCGGGCGCCGAGCTGCAGCGCCCGCTTGCCCTCGCGGTGATCGGCGGGCTCTCGCTGTCGACGTTCGTGACGCTGTACCTCGTGCCGGTCGCGTATCGCGCGCTGCGCGGCGCGTAGATCTCGTTCGAACGCTGGTGCACTGACGGCCGTCCCTCGTGAGTGCAGGGGCTCCGCTACACGCCGATCGAGCGCAGGTATTCCCGGTTGCGTGCGGCGCTTTCCCTGGGCGTACCGAGCGATGGCAGCACGTCCTGCTCGACGACGAGCCAGCCGCGATACCCCGACGACTGGAGGCGACCGAGCACGGCACGGAAATCCACCATGCCGCGGCCCAGCTCGCAAAACACGCCCTGCCGGACCGACTCCTGGTAGTCCCAGCGCTCGCGTTCGGCGCGGAACTTCACGTCGGGCTCGCAATCCTTCAGGTGCACGTGCCACACGCGATCGCGCCAGCGCTCCAGCGTGGTGACGGGATTGCCGCCGCCGAACGCGCAGTGGCCGGTGTCGAGGCACAAGCCGACGAGCGAGGGATCGGTGCGCGACATCAGCTCGTCGATCTCGCGCGGGGTCTCGACGAAGGTCGCACAGTGATGATGAAAGACGGTGCGCAGCCCGGTCCGATCGAGCACGTCGCGTGCGATGCGGTCCGCGCCGCGGGCGACGGTGTCCCACGCGCGATCGTCGAGCCCGTCTTCCGGCTGCACCCGGCCGGCGATCTTGGTGCGCGCCGGGTGGTGCGCGGTGGCGTCGGACAGCACCAGATACGGCGCGGTGCCGGCGTCGGCCAGCAGGCGCGCGACGCGCACGGCCGCCTCGCTCCCGCGCGCGTGGTCCGCTTCGTTCGTCAATTCGACGGGCACGAACGCGCCCGAGAGCGCCAGGCGGCGGCGCGCCAGTTCCTGGCGCAGCGCCGCGGGCTCCGTCGGCATGAAGCCCCACTGCCCGAGTTCGGTGCCGACGTAGCCCGTCGCCGCCATTTCGT
>JABFWM010000439.1 GCA_013362195.1 Acidobacteriota bacterium | reverse complement strand
GCGTGCGCGCGGCACGGAAGTCCGTGGAGGTCCGCACCGAGAGCGGCTCGATTACCGCAGACGCCGTCATCATGGCCACCGGCGGTCTCATCGACGATGTCGGCGCCCTGCGGCGGCACTTCCGTCCGCTGCAGTCGTACGCGGTCGTCACCGAGCCGCTGCCGGCCGTCGTCCGCCGCGCGGTCGGTTCGCGCACCGCGGCGCTGCGCGATTCCGCCGATCCACCGCACGTGCTGCGGTGGATGAAAGACGATCGCGTCCTCTTTGCCGGCGCCGATCAGCCGCCGGTTGCGGCGCGTGCGCTCGACAAAACGATCGTTCAGCGCGCGAACCAGCTGATGTACGAGCTGACGACGATCTATCCCGCGATTTCCGGTCTGCGGCCGGAGTGGGCATGGCCGCTCGTCCACTTCGGATCGCCCGACGGTCTTCCCGTCATTGGCCCGCATCGGAATTTTCCGCGCCACCTGTTCGCTCTCGGCCAGGGGCGGCATGGCGCGGGCGTCGCGTGGCTTGCCGCGCGCCTGCTCCTGCGCCAGTTCACGGGGGAGCCGGCGAAGGGCGACGAGCTGTTTGGCTTCGCCAGGGTCCTTTAGCGGCAGCCTTCCGCCCGTCACGGCCGACGGGCTATCACGAAGATCACGAACGTAGGTGGCGAGGCGCAGGCCGTCTCCGGTGAAAGTTGTGGGAATGCGCCTCCGCGCGGAGTAGGATGTGCCGCCGGGAGGGACCTATGGCCCCGCGCGACGTCCTGATCGAACACCTGCTGCGGCGGGCGGGCTTTGGTGCGTCGCCCGCCGTCATCGAGGCGTACGCCGACATGGGGTACGCCACTGCTCTCGATGCGCTGATCAACTACGAATCGATCTTCGACGACGTCGATACGAAGATCGGCAGGCCCGGGTACGTCCTGATCACGGCGCGGGCCGGCTTCGCGCCGACCACCAACATCACCGACGCGCGCCAGCGCTGGCTGTTCCGGATGGTGCACACCGAGCGTCCCCTGCAGGAGAAGATGGCGCTCTTCTGGCACAACCACTTTGCGACCGCGTTCGGCAAGATTGCCGGAGCGGTTGGCGCGACCGAGGCGACGCGCACGCTTGCCGCGAAGCCGTCGGAGGATGCCGCGGGCGTCAAGGGGCAGCTCGAGGTGTTTCGCGAGTTCGCCACCGGCAACTTCCGCGATCTGCTGATCGCGATGGCCAGAGATCCGGCGATGCTCATCTGGCTCGACGGGCGCACCAATGTGAAGGCCAGGCCGCAGGAGAACTTTGCGCGCGAGCTGATGGAGCTGTTCACGATGGGCGTCGGCACCTTCCCGGAAGCCGACGTCTACGCGGGGGCGCGCGTCTTCACCGGATGGAACCTCGCGCGCGTGGGCGGCAACGGCGCGGCCGGCAGCTTCGTGTTCAATTACAACGCGAACCAACACGACACCACTGCGAAAGAGTTCTCCTTTCCGATTTACCGCAACGGCGGCCGGACGATTCCCTCTCGCGCCGGCGCCGCCGGCATGCAGGACGGCCTCGATCTGATCGACGCGGTCGCCAGCCATCCGGCCACCGGCCCGCGCCTCGCGCGCAAACTGTACGCGTTCTTCGTCAACGAGGTGGATCCGCCGGACCAGGCGCTGATCGCGGATCTGGCGCGCATCTATTATGCGAGCCGTTTCGAGATCAAGCCGATGCTGGTGCGGCTCTTCACGGCCGACGCGTTCACCTCGTCGGCGAGCTTCTACAAGCGCTATTCGTGGCCGGCGGAATTCGTCGCGCGCGCGCTGCACGAAGTGGGCTGGGCGGGGTTCTCGGTCAACGATGCGCTGACGCCGATGGTGACGATGGGGCAGCAGCTGTTCGAGCCGCCCGACGTCGCCGGCTGGGACCTCGGCCCGGCCTGGTTCACCAGCGGCTCGATGGTCGCGCGCATGAACTTCGCGGCGCAGCTCGCGACCAACCAGAAATTCGAGCTGCGCGATCAGGCGAAGCCTGTCGTGAAGTCCCCGGAGTCGCTGGTGTCGTGGGCGATGGATCGCCTCACCGCCGCCTCGTTTCCGTCCGACGGCTACAACGCCCTTCTCGACTACGCACGGGCGGGCGCGAACTGGACCGGGTCGGACACGCAGCTGGCGACGAAAGCGTCAGGGGTCGCGCATCTCATCGCCGGTTCGGCGCACTATCAATTCGTGTAGGGAACGCCGATGATGACCAGACGCGAATTCGTGCGTGGCGGGATCGCGGCGTTCACCTTCGGCTTCGCCGCGCCCGAGTTCCTGTCCGATCTGGCGCGCGCCCAGGACACCGCGCGGCGCAACCTCGTTGTCCTGTATCTGAGCGGCGGCAACGACGCGCTCAGCATGATCGTGCCCTACAACGATCCGCAGTATCGCGAGCGGCGGCCGGTGCTCGCCATTCCAGCCGCGAACGTGCTGCAGATCGGAACCGATCGCGCCAGCACCGCGCTCGGCCTGAACCCGCGACTGACCGGACTGAAGTCGATCTTCGATGCCGGCCGCCTCGCCTTCATCCAGCGGACCGGCTACGCGAACTCGAGCCGATCGCACTTTCAGGGCACCGACATCTGGTCGACGGCCAACCCGCAGGTGCCGCAGGGTGCGGGCTGGCTGGGGCGGTATCTCGATACGATTCCATCGCCGGCCGATCCGCTCGTCGGCTGGTCGACGACGCGCGACGTGCCGCGTCTGCTGCTCGCCGATCGCGTCGGCGTCGCGGCAATCCCGAGCGTCGCCGGCTATGCGCTGGCGAGCCCGAACCCCGGGGTCGACGCGCAGTTCGCCCGGCAGGCCGCCACGCGGATCGCCTCGCACGTCCCGGTCGACATGCCGCACCTGGCGTTCGTCAACGCGAGCGCGCAGCAGGCGTTCGCCACGCTCGACCGCGTCGCGCAGGTCGGGTTCTATCGGCCCGCCGCGGCGTATCCCAATAACGGGTTCGGCCAGGCGCTGCAGGCCGTTGCCGGCGCCATGGCAGCGGGCGTCGGCACGCGCGTGTTCTTCGTGCAGACCGGCGGCTACGACACCCACGCGGGGCAGAACACGAACCAGGCGAACGGTTCGTATCCGCAGCTGATGGGCACGCTGAACGACGGATTGCTGGCGTTCTACACCGACCTGGTGCGGCAGGGACTCTTCAAGGACACGATGATCCTGCAGTTCTCCGAGTTCGGCCGCCGCATCAACGAGAACGCCAGCGCCGGCACCGATCACGGCGCCGCGAGCGTGATGATGGTGATCGGCGGCGACGTCCGCGGCGGCATCTACGGCACTGCCGCCAACCTCGCGCCGACACCCGACAATCCGACGCTCGAGAACAACGGCAACGACATCCGCTACGAGACCGACTTCCGGTCGGTCTACGCGCGCGTCATCGACAACTGGTTGGGTGGAAATTCGGTGCAGGTGCTCGGCGGAGACTTCCGTGCCGCGGCGCCGCCATTCGTGTGACCGGCGTTCACAGCACGGCCGACGGCTCATTCACACCGCTCACGAAGATACGAAGGCCACCAAGGAAGACACGCCAGAAAGGTTTGTATACCTTGGTGATCTTCGTCTCTTCATCGTCTTCGTGACGAGCCGCAGCCCGTCGCCGTGTTGATCGCCCGGCGAGATCTCAGCCGCCGAAAATACCCCGGAACGCGATCTCGATCTCGGGATACCGGAAGTGGAATCCTGCGTTCAGCGCGCGAGACGGAACGACACGCTGACCCGTGAGCAGGGAGTGCGCCATCTCGCCCAGCGCGAGTCGCAGCGCGAAGCCGGGCGCCGGCGCGAGCGCGGGGCGATGCATGGCGCGGCCGAGCGCCTTCGCCAGGTCCGCGTTCGTGACCGGATGCGGCGCGGTGGCGTTCACCGGCCCGGCGATCTCCGGCGTCTCGACCAGCCACCGCACCATCTCCATCCAGTCGATGCGGTGAATCCACGAGACGTACTGGCCCCCTGACCCGATCCGCCCGCCGGCAAAGAACCGGAACGGCAGCATCATCTTCTGGAGCGCGCCGCCCCCGCGCTCGAGGACGATCCCGGTGCGCAGCACGACGACGCGGACCGACGGGCCGGCGGCCCGCTGCGCTTCGGCTTCCCAGTCGACGCACAGCCGCGCCAGGAAATCGTCGCCGGGCGGCGACGACTCGACGAGCGGGTCATGGCCGCGCGCGCCGTAGTAGCCGATCGCGCTGCCGCTGATGAAGGTGCGCGGGGGCGTGGAACAGGCGCGCATCGCGGCGACGAGCGTGCGCGTGGAGAGGATGCGGCTGTCGCGCAGCGCGCGTTTGCGCGCCGGTGTCCATCGCCCGCCGGCCACGGATTCCCCGGCGAGATTGATCACCGCCGCGGCGCCGTCGACGACCGCTGCGAGCATGCCTTCGCTTGCGTCGGGACGCCAGCCGACCCTCGTGAGCCCGGGCACACCGGTGCCCGAGTCGTGCCGCGCCTCTCCCGGCGCGAGCGCGCGCGTGAGCAGGCGCACGTCGTGCCCGTCCTCGGCCCAGGATTCGCACAACGGTGCGCCCAGAAAGCCGCTGCCACCCGCAACCACCAGCTTCATCGGACTCTTGGACGTGCCCTCGGGCGCCGAAGTTTGGGACGGGCGGAACTATAATGGTACATAGAGCTCCCTGCACTCTGTTCCGCACAGGACCTCGATGCGCCACCTGATTTGCGCCGCGATCCTCGCGCTCGCGGCGTGGCCCGCGCGCGCCCAGCAGCAGCCGCCCTCGATCGCCATCCCTCCGACCGTGAACGTGGAGGGCATGCCGCCGATCCCGACGTCGATCGCCGACGATCTCGCGCGTTACGGCGCTTACCGCGACGCGCAGATCGTCGCGTGGCACCCGACCCGGCGGCAGCTCCTGGTCAACACGGTGTTCGGCCAGTTCCCGCAGATCCACATGGTCGATGGCCCGGGCCGCGCCCGCACCCAGCTCACGTTCCTCTCGCCGGGCGTGCCGCGCGCCACCGCCGCCGCGCCGGTCTCCCCCGCGTCGTTCGATCCCGCCGACGGCAATACGATCGTGATCCGGCGCGATGCCACCGGCGGCACCGAAGGCTACTCGCTCTATCGCTACGACCTGGCCTCCGGCGCGATCACCCGGCTGAACGACGCGAAGTCGCAGTCGGGCGTGCCGGTCTGGTCGCGGCAGGGCAAGTGGATCGCGTATCGATCCGGCGAACGCAACGGCACGGATCGCGACCTGTTCGTGATGCAGCCCGCCGATCCGTCGACGGCGCGCCGCGTCGGGGACACGAGCGGCAACTGGGACGTCGAAGACTGGTCGCCCGACGGTTCCTCGCTGCTCGCCGTGGAGATGCTGTCGAATACCGAGACGAGGCTCTGGACCGTCGACGTGGCGAGCGGCGCGAAAAAGCCGCTCACGCCGAACGGCAGCGAACCGGTCGCGTGGTTCAACGCCCGCTTTGCGGCCGACGGCAGGTCGGTCTATGCGCGCTCCGACAAGGGCGGCGGCATGCGGGTGTGGCGGGGCTCGATCGCGACGGGCACGTGGACGCCGATCAGCGGGGACGCCGACGCGGTCGACTCGTTCGAGCTCTCGCCCGACGGCCTGATGATCGCGATGATCGTCGATCGCGGCGCGCACACCGACCTGCAGGTGCTCGATCTCGGCACGCTGAAGCCGCGCCCGCTGCCCGCGATTGGCCCGGGCGTGATGTCGCAGATCATGTGGCGGCCGGGCTCGCGCGAGGTCGGCTTCACGCTCGCGTCGATCAAGTCGCCGGGCGACGTGTATTCGGTCGACACCTCGCTCGGCACGCTGACGCGCTGGACGTTCAGCGAGGTGAGCTTCAACCCCGACGTGCTGCCGGCCCCCGAAGTGATCCGCTGGAAGAGCGAGGACGGGCTGACGATCTCCGGGATCCTGTATCGTCCGTCGACGAAGTTCAGCGGTCCGCGGCCGGTGATGATCGCGCTGCACGGCGGCCCCGAGCAGCGCGACCGCGTCCGCTTCCAGGGACGCAGCAACTACTTCCTGAACGAGCTGGGCATCGCCATCATCTACCCGAACGTCCGCGGGTCCACGGGCTTCGGCCGCGCCTACCTCGATGCCGACAACGGCAAGGCGCGCGCGGGCGCGATCAAGGACGTGGGGGCGCTGCTCGACTGGATTGGCACGCAGCCGGCGCTCGACAAGACCCGCGTCCTCGTGCAGGGGCCAAGCTACGGCGGGTATCTCGCCCTCGAATCCGCGGTCGTCTACGGCCGTCGCATTCGCTGCGTGATGGCGGGAGCCGCGATGACGAATCTCGTGACCTTTCTCGAGCAGACCAGTCCCGATCGCCAGGCGAACCGCCGCGCGGAATACGGCGACGAGCGCGATCCCGACATGCGCGCGTTCCTGCTGTCGATCTCGCCGATCACCCGCGCGTCGGAGCTGAAGATCCCGACGATGATCCTCCACCCCGGGAACGACACGCGCGTGCCCGTCAACCAGGCGCACGAGATGGTCCAGGCGCTGAAAGCCAACCAGGCGCCCGTGTGGTATCTCGAATTCGCCGGCGTCGGGCACGACCACTTCCCGGGCACGGCGGCGAACAACGATCTGATGCTCGCCGCCTGGACGCTGTTCATCAAAACGTATCTGTTGAACTGACCACGCACATGTGCCGGGTCTGAAGACCCCGCGATGGCACCGACCTACGACTGAAGCTGCGGCCAGCGTAGGCCGGGTCTTCAGACCCGGCGACGACAATCCCTCAGCCCGAAGCCGTCAACGTCCGCTCCGCGTCGCGCGCGGCTCGGCGTCCCTCTTCGACGTCGACCAGCGTCAGCAGCGCGGCGCCGGCCACGAAGAACACCAGCACCGACAGCAGCGCGTGGCGGCTCGTGCCGCTGTGTTCCACGACCCAGGCGAAGATCGCCGGCCCCAAAATGCCGGCGTAGCGTTCGAACACGCCAAAGAACGCGAAGAACTCCGACGATTTATGGCGCGGGATCATGCTGGCGAAAAGCGAGCGGCTGAGCGCCTGCGTCCCGCCCTGCACCATCCCCACGAGCACCGCGAGCGCGAAGAACTGCGCCGCCGAGTGCATGAAGTAGCCGAGCACGGTGATCAGCGCGTATGCCGAGAGGCCGACGAACACCGCCGCCTTCGCGCCGATCCGTCCGGCGAACATCCCGAACAGGAACGCGAACGGGATGCCGATGAACTGCGTGACGAGCAGCGCGGCGATCATCGCGTTGTCGTCGATGCCGATCTCCGCCCCGTAGGTCGTCGCCATCCGGATGATCGTCTGGATGCCGTCGTTGTACAGCAGGAACGCCAGCAGCAGCAGGAACGCCTGCCGGTAGCGGCGCAGCTCGTGAAACGTCTCGAACAGGCGATGCGCCGCGGTGACGACCGGGTTTGCCGACCGCGGTTCGTCGCGCTCCAGGATCCGCCGCGGTTCGGGCACGCTGCGAAAGAGGGGAATCGAGAACACCACCCACCACACCGCCACGCTTGCAAAGCTCGCGCGCACGGCCATCTCGCGGTTCGCCAGCCCGAACCAGCCAGGCTGGCTCAACATGACGATGTTGAGGGCCAGGAGAAGGCCGCCGCCGACGTACCCGAGCGCGTAGCCGGCCGACGAGACCCGATCGAGCTCGTCTTCGCCGACCAGGTGCGGCAGCAGCGATTCGTAGAACACGATGCTGCCCGCGACGCCGACGTTCCCGATGACGAACAGCACCAGCGCCAGCAGCCAGTCGCCGCGGCCGATGAAGTACATCGCCGCCGTCGCGGCCGCGCCGATGGCGAGAAAGATCGCGAGGAACCGCTTCTTGACCGCCGCGTAGTCGGCGACCGCGCCGAGCAGCGGCGCCACCACCGCGACGATGACGATGGCGATCGTCGTGGCCCACGCGAACCTCGCCGTCGCGACCGGCCCGGGGACGTCGGCGGCCGCGACCTTCTGGAAATAGATGGGGAAAATCGCGGCAATGATCGTGGTCTGGAACGCGGAGTTCGCCCAGTCGTACATCGCCCAGGCGCGAAGATCGGTACGTCCCAGGCCGAGGCGCGCGAGCAGGTGCTGCATCAGAGAGAAGGTACCATCGACAGCCACCGTCACGGCCTAACGCCCATCACCAAGGTCACGAAGGTACGACGAGCGTCGGCCGTGTCACCGAATCGCGCGGCTCAGAACGTACGTCGCGCCACCCATTCACGGAACAGCGAATCGACCACCACGTACCGGCTGCCTTCCTTCGCGAGCACGTCGTCGCGCACGAGCGCGGCGAGCGACGCCTGAACGCCGGACGCGCCTGCCAGGCGGTGGCGGGCGCGGACGTCGGCGCCGAGCAGCTCGCGGCCCTCCTCGAGCACCGCGGCACGCAGCGCGCCGCGCTGCGGGATGGTGAGCCGCTGCCAAGTGGCTTCGAAGATCGCGTGATGCTCGTTGAGCAGGCGACGCAAGGTCGCGTGCAGTTGATCGAGATCGACGCGCCGCACCCCCGCGACCCGGGCATCGTCCCACACCTCGTGCGCGAGGCGCTGCACGTCGTAAGGCAGATTGCCCGCGAGCTCGACGATCGCGGCGCCGATGCCGGCTTCGGGGCGGAGCCCGGTCTTCTGAAAGCGTGCCTCGAGAAACGCCGCGAACTGATCGGCGGGAATGCGGTCGAGGCGCATCACCGGACCCGCCTTGTAGAACGGCCGGTTGCGCGCCAGCATGCGTTCCATCAGGCTGGGCTCGGATCCCGAAAAGACGTAACCGACCTGGCGCTGATGCTGGATCGCGGCGCGAAGGGCATGCTCGACCTCGTGCGACCCGGCGTCGAAGGCATCGATCGCCTGGAACTCGTCGAGCGCGACGGCGAGCTTGCGGCGGCGCAGCTCCGCGATCCGCCCCGGCAGCGCGAACACCGTCTCGGCGAGCCGCGAGACGTCGGCCTTGGTGCGCGCGGAGGGAAACGACAGCGACAGCTGCGCGCCCGGCTCGAGGCGCAGTTCCGGGCGGAGCCCGCCGAGCAGATCCGCGATCCACCTGCGGATCCGATCGGGCGCGGTGTCGGCGGTCACCAGCGCGCGGGCGTAGCCCTCCAGGAACGCCGGATACGAGCTGTAGCTGCTGACGGTGACGGTGACGGCCAGCGTCCGCGCCTTCGCCGCCGCGCGCAGCGCCTGCTGCACCAGCGACGACTTGCCGTAGCGGCGCGGCGAGATCAGGAAGACCTTCTGGCCGGCCAGCAGGTCCCGGGTCAGGCGATCCAGCTCCTGCTCGCGGTCGACGAACGCGGAGGCGGGGACCACCTCGCCGTAGACGAAGGGATTGTCCATGCGCCCGATACGTGATTCGACGTAACGGCTACGGAGTTTAGCGTAACGGGGGCACGGGCGCAACCGCCGCCGGCGGCTCGAGCACCCAGGCGACGCTCAGGTTCCACACCGCGCGGTCCTGGGGCAGCCACGACGGCAGGCCCTGCCAGCCATCGCCGCCGGGGAACCGTTCCGACACGATCTTCGCGCGCACCGCCGCCAGGTCGGCCTCGCGGCCCTTCGCGAACGACGCCCGCCACGTGATCCCTTCGGGCGGGATCGACACGAACGTCGCCTCCCAGCGGCCCCGCGAGACGACGCCGGGAAGGTTGCTGCGCGCCGGCTGCACGCCGGCGGGAAGCACGAACGCGGCCGCCACGCTCTCGGCCTTCGGCACGACGGTCATGCTCAGTTCGGTGCCGGCGGCCACCGGCGTCAACGCGAACGCGGAGATCTCGGCCGGGGCCGGGCCGGGCGACGCGGCTTCGGTGCGGAAGACGAACGGCAGCCGGTACTGGCCCCATGGCACGCTGCCGCGCGGCGCATCGGTCGCGCGGTACCATCCGCCCGGCGCGTGTTCGTCGAGATCGAGGCCCGGCTCGTGCGACGCGACTTCGTAGGTGGCGCGGGCGGCATCCGCGTCGATCAGGACGCGGGCGAACCGCCGCTGCGGCTGCTCGTTCGTATACGACGGCGCCGCGTAGGCGAAGCCCGCGGCGGCGGCGACCGCGACGAGCATCAGCGCGGTGACGACCTTCGGCCGGACCAGCGGCGTCGTCGAGGCGACCGACGCGATGAATGGCGGCGCCACCATCGCGCCGAACAGCATCATCAGCACAGCGTAGGTCGCGACCGGCGTGATGATCGGCAGCCGTCCGAGCAACGCCACCACGAATCGCATCAACTCGAGCGTCTCGCGCAGCCACAGCGTCCCGGCGACGGCGAGCACGACGACCGACACGACACGCACCGCGTGCACGCTGGCGACGCGGACGGCCAGCAATCCACCCGCCGCGATCAGCAGCGGCAGCGTCCACAGGTACGCCGCCGCCGGGGCCTGCGACGCGGCGAGGCCGGCGAGCGCGATCCACAACGGCAGCGTGACGCTCCACGCGAGCAGCGGGTGGCGCGGGCCGTGCGCGCGCCGCGGCAGGTAGGCGCCCAGGCGTGCGGCCGCCCACGCGGTGACGACGCCGGTGCACAGCAGCAGCACGAACAGGCGGCCCGGCCGCGCGTACCACGGGTGATAGACCGCGCGCGCCTCGCGCAGCAGCCACGTGACGCCGGTCATCGACAGCGCGACCAGCGCCGTGCCGATGAGCGTCCAGACCAGATCCAGGATCCAGCGGCCCAGGCCGACGAGGCGCACCGCCGCGCTGAACGTCTTGAACCAGGCGAGCACGCCGAGCGCCACCGCGGTCATCGCCACGAACCACGAGAGCACCGGGCCCCAGGTCAGCGCCGCCACCTGCCCGATGTCGAAATAGGTCGCATCCGCACCGGATCGCACGGAGAGATCGAGCGCGTCCATCGCGTCGATCGTGGCGACGACGTTCTCGCCGCTCGTTCGCAGCGACCGGTCGGGGACGCGGTCCGCCGTGTCGCGCGCCGTGTGGTACGCATAGCTGTCGCCGATGAGCGCGAAGTTGAGGCCGGGGATATCGTGCCGCTTGAAAATCGAGAAGTCGGTGTCGTTTGGCAGGCGGCGATAGATCTCGAAGGCGTACGATCCGCCGCGGGGGTGCGGCGCACGGCCGGCCCACGGCTTCACGATCCACGCGTTCATCGGTCCGGTCTCGAAGAGCACCGCCGTCCCCGAGGAGCCGGTTGCCTCGACGTTCACGTAGGCCTGCACGCGCGACATCACCTCGCGATCGGCGACCAGGCCGGCCGCGCCCATCAGGCCCTGTTCCTCGCCGTCGGTGACGAGCACCATCAGCGCGTGTCGCGGCTGCGTGCGCGACGCGAGAACGCGCGCCGCCTCGAGCGACACCGCCACGCCGAACCCGTCGTCGCCGCCGCCCGGCGAGGCCGACACCGAGTCGTAATGCGAGACGAGCGCCATGGCCCCCCGCTCGCGCCCTCCCCGCACCGCGACAATGTTGGCGACGCGGGCGGTGAGCCCGAGCTCCGGCCGCCGCGCGTCGGTTTCCTGGACACGCACCTCGAAACCGTACAACCGCAGCTGGTCGACGATGTACTGTCGCGCTCGCGCGTTCGCGGCGCTGCCGATCGGGCGGCTGCCGATCGTGCCGGCCAGCATCTCGAGATGGGCGCGGGCGTTGTCGGTGGAGAAGCGCGGCGCCGGGCGGCTGCACGCCGCCCAGCAGGGAAGCACGAGGAGGAGCAGGATGCGGGTGACCCGCCGACCACTCATGGCCGGAAGGGTAGCCCAAACGCTACTTGATGCGCACGTCGCCGCTGAAGGTCTTGAACGTGAACGCGGTGTCGCCGCCGCCGCCGATGTCGCCGCTGATCTGACGCTTCCTGCCGCCGCGATACGTCAGCGGCATGCCGGTGTCCAGCGATCCGCTGAAGCTGTTGAAATCGACGTGGCCCCTGGCCGTGGGTACGAGATCGACGGCGATGTCGCCGCTGAAGGTCTCGGCATCGATCGGTCCCGCGCCATCTTCGATGGTGATTTCGCCCGAGAAGGTGTGCAGCCGCTGCCGCGCCTCGACGCCTTTCACGTGCACGTCGCTCGAGAAGACCTGGACGTCCAGGCTCGTCCCCTGCGGGACCTCGATCCGGAACTCGGTTTCGACGACGTTGTCGTGGCGGTCGTCCCAGCTGCCGTCCCGCTTGTTCGCTTCGATGGAGATCTCCGAGGGCGTGGCGTCGATGTCGAGCCGGATGGCGTTGAGCCGATCCCGCGTCGCCCGACGCACGGCGTGTACGACGACGTTGGCGCGATTGCTGCCCGTGATCGTCACGGTGCCGGAAAAGTTCTTCAGTCTGAGGTGGCCGTTGGTCGCGAACGGAACGCTGCGGTCGACCGTCTCGGTCTCTTTCTGCGCGGCGCCCGCCGGCGCGGCCGCGAGCCACAGCGCCGCGGCGATCGCCGCGGCCGTGCGAATGCTGGCTGTCTTCATGCGGATTCTCCCTGTCCTCGGGCGCGCCATGGGCGCGTGGGGGCCCGGGGCCGACGCCCCGGATGCACCTTAGACGGGGAGACTTCCGCAAGCGTTCATCAGGCGGGCGGCGAAAGCTTGAGCCGGCCGGTGTAGACGGCCATCCCCACCACCGCGTCGACGCCAATCGCGTCCAGCCAGTCGATCTCTTCCTGCGTGGTGATGCCGCCGGCGGCGGTCACCTGCCGCCGCGTGGCGCCGCGCACTTCCTGAATGGCGGTCCGATCCGTCCCCTGCATCAGCCCTTCGATGTCGACGTTCGTGAACAGGAACTCGCTGAAGAAGGGCTCGAGCGTGTGCACCGCATCGACCGAGGAGATCTCGAGCCGCGTGCGCCAGCCGTGAATGGTGACGCGGCCGCCACGGGCGTCGACGGCGGCGATGAGGCGCTCTTCACCGACCATGTCGCGCAGCTCCTTGGCGAGCCCGACGTTCACGCGGCCGCCGGTGAACAGCGCGGAGCCGAGAATCACCTTCTTCGCGCCGCGCGCGAGCACGGTCTGGGCGCGCTCGACGGTGCGGATGCCGCCGCCGACGCGGCAGGGCAGCCGGGCGCAGATCATCTCGACCAGCGCGGAGTTGTCGCCGTCTCCCTTGGCGGCGTCGAGATCGATCACCTGGACCTTCTCGAACGGAAGAAAGCGCTCGATCCAGCCGTCGAAATCCGCGCTCACGATGGCGAGCCGCTCGCCCTGAACCAGCTGCACGATGCGGCCGCCCTGAAGATCGATCGAAGGAATCAGCATGTCACCCGCATGGGGACACCGCGATCGTGGAGGTAGCTCTTGAGATCGGCGACCGCGTGTTCGGAAAAATGAAAGATGGACGCGGCAAGCGCGGCGTCGGCACGGCCCGCGGTGAACACGTCGAGGAAATGTTCGAAGCGGCCGGCGCCGCCCGACGCGATGACGGGAATCGAGACCGCGGACGAGACCGCGGCGGTCAGCTCGCAATCGAAGCCGCTGCGGGTGCCGTCGCGATCGATTGACGTGAGCAGGATTTCGCCCGCACCGCGGTCGGCCGCTTCGCGCGCCCATTCGACTGCGTCGCGCCCGGAGGGCGTCGTGCCGCTCCGGGCAAATACGGCAAAGCGGCGGTCCGTCCGCTTCGCATCGATCGCCACGATCACCGCTTGGGATCCATATCTCGCAGCTAAGGTGGTAAGCAACGTTGGATCCGCCAATGCCGCGCTGTTGAGGCTGACTTTGTCTGCGCCCGCGTCGAGCGCCGCAGCCGCGTCCGCTTCCGAGCGAATCCCGCCGCCGACCGCCAGGGGAATGAAGAGGCGCGACGCCACCTCCCGGATCGTGGCCGCCAGCGCCTGCCGCCCTTCCAGTGTGGCGGTGACATCGAGGATCACCAGCTCGTCGATGCCTTCCTCGTTGTAGCGCGCCGCGAGCACCGCGGGACGGCCCGCGTCAGCGAGTCCCTCGAAGCGGACGCCTTTCACGACACACCCGTGTCGGACGTCGAGACACGCGATGATGCGTTTGGCCAGCACGGCAATTATTGCCGATCCCGACCGGCCGATCCCGCCGGGGCGGCGCGCCCGGCGGCGACGACCGAGACGAAATTGCGCAGCAGCTGCAGACCGGCGTCGCTCGACTTCTCGGGATGGAACTGCGCGCCGAAGACGTGGCCGCGTTCGACGATCGCCGCAAAGGGCGCGCTGTGCGTGGTCTCGGCGACGCAATCGGCGGTCACCGGCGCCGCGTACGAATGCGTGAAATAGAAGGACGTGCCGGTCGCGATGCCCTCGAGCATCCGCGAGGGACGCCGCGTCTGCACCGTGTTCCAGCCGACGTGCGGCACCTTGAGCGTCGGCGGCAGCAGCGTCACCCGGCCGGGAAGAAGCCCGAGTCCCGGCTCGCCGGGCGCTTCGTCGCTGCCGTCGAACAGATACTGCAGCCCGAGGCAGATCCCGAGCAGCGGCACGCCGCCGGCGACGCGATCGAGCAGAGCGGCACGCCACCTGGCATCGATCGCGGCGGTGGCGCCGAAATGGCCGACGCCGGGAACGATGATGCCTTCGACGTTCGCGAGGGCTGCGGGATCCGGCGGCGTGAAGACCGGCGCCTCGATGGCCGCGAGCGCTTTCCGCACCGACGTCAGATTGCCGGCGCCGTAGTCGATGAGCGCGATCACAGCAGCCCTTTCGTGGACGGCAGCATCCGTCCCAGCTGCCGATCGCGCGAACACGCGACGCGCAGCGCGCGCGCGAACGCCTTGAAGATCGCCTCGATCTGATGATGGCTGGAGCGTCCGTAGAGCACCTTGACGTGCACGTTTGCGCGCGCGCCCTGCGCAAAGCCTTCGAAGAAGTCCTGCACGAGCTCCGACTGCAGGTCGCCGACGCGATCGACCTTCAGGCGCAGATCGACGACGGCGTGGGGCCGTCCGCTGAGATCGATCGCCGCCACCGCCAGCGTCTCGTCCATCGGCATGACGAAGTAGCCGGCGCGATGAATGCCGCGGCGGGCGCCGAGCGCAGAGGCGACGGCTTCGCCGAGCGCGATCCCGACGTCCTCGACGGTGTGGTGCTGATCGACGTCGAGGTCCCCCTTGACGCGCAGCACGAGATCGAACGCGCCGTGCCTGGCGAACAGCTCCAGCATGTGATCGAAGAAGCGGATGCCGGTGCCGACGTCGTACCGGCCGCGTCCTTCGATCGTCAGCTTCAGCGCGATGTCCGTCTCGCGGGTCGACCGCGTCAGCGTGGCCTTGCGCACAACGCCTCCTCGATCGCGGCAATCAACCGATCGGTGTGTTCGACGATGCCGGTGGTCATGCGCAGACAGCCTTCGCATCCCGGCTCCGACGACTTGTCCCGCACGTGGATGCCGCGCCCGGCGAGGCGCGCGGCCAGCGCGGACGCGCCCGGCCCGGCGTCCACGAGCATGAAGTTCGCCGCGCTCGGCCACGTCCGCAGGCCGAGCCGCTCGCACGCGGCGGCGAGCCGCGCCCGCGATTGTGCCGCCTGTGCGATGTACCAGTCGCGGTACTCGCGATCCGCGACCGCGGTCGGCAGCACGGCGGCCGCCCACGCGTTCACGCTGTACGGCGGCACGACGAGCCGCATCGGCGCGAGCGTGTCCGGGTGGGCGAGGAGCGCGCCGACGCGGAGGCCGGCGAGGCCGTACGCCTTCGCGAAGGTCCGGCCGACGACGAGATTCCGGTGCCGATCGAGCAGCGCCGCGTCGATCAGCGAGTCGCCGGAGAAGTCGGCGTACGCTTCGTCGAGGAAGACCAGCGCGGGGGCCACTGCGGGAATCAGCGCGCGCACCGGATCGAGCGGCAGGCGCATGCCCGTTGGGTTGTGCGGGTTGGTGAGAAAGACGATCCGGGTCTGCGGCGTTCGCGCGCCGCGCAGATCGTCGAAGCGGTACTCGAAGCCGGATCCGAGCGGGACGGTGACGAGGCGGCCGCCGAGGGCGTGGCTGCACACTTCGTACATATCGAACGCGGGCAGCACGCCAAGGCCCTCGGGCACGCCGCCGCTGCGATCGCGGAACGCCGCGGCAGTGACCGCGAGGATGCCCTCGTCGAGGCCGTTGGTCAGCAGCACGAACGCCGGATCGACGCCGAAGAACCCGGCCACCGCCGCCTGCGCGGCCTCGTAGTCGGGATAGAACGCCGCGTCGAAGCGGGTCAGCGCGCGGAGCTCGTCGAACACCGCCGGCGAGCACCCGGCCGTGTTCTCGTTGAGGTGCAGGCGCAGGCCCTCGGACGCGTCCGGTTTGCGATAGCCGCCGCTCATGCGGGGAGCCTCATGCGAATGGAGGCGGCGTGCGCCTGCAGTCCTTCCGCCTCCGCGAGCGCGATCGCCGCGGGTCCGACCCGGGCGATGCCGCCGGCCGTGAGGCGCTGCACGGTGGCGATGCGCACGAAATCCGCGGCGCTCAACCCGCCGCGGGCGCGGGCGGCGCCGCTCGTCGGCAGGACGTGATTCGATCCGGTGATGTAATCGCCCGCCGCCTGCGCGCTGTGTCGGCCGACGAAGACGGTGCCGGCGCGGCCGAGCCGCGCCGCCATCGTCGCGGAATCGCAGACGAGATGTTCGGGCGCCATACGTTCGCTGACCGCAATCGCGTCGTCGAGGGTCGCGGTCACCACGATGGCGCCGTTCTTCGCGAGCGCCTGACGCGCGGGTCCTTCGGCCGGCAGCTGCCGCCGCACCTGGACGGCGGTGGCGCGCGCCAGCGCGCGGCGGGGCGTCACCAGGATCGCGCGCGCGTTCGGGTCGTGTTCGGCCTGCGCGATGAGATCCGCGGCGAGCCAGTCGGGACGGCCGGCCTCCGAGACGATCAGAATCTCGCTCGGCCCGGCGAAGAAATCGATCGCGCAGACCGTCGAGACCATCGCCTTCGCGCTCGCGACGTAGGCGTTGCCCGGTCCGACGATCTTGTCGACGCGCGGCACGAGTCGGGTGCCGAAGGCGAGCGCCGCCACCGCGTGGGCGCCGCCGATGCGGAGCAGCCGCGTGACGCCCGCTTCGAGCGCGGCCAGCATCACCGTCGCGTCGGGACGCGGGCACACGGCGATGATCTCGCGCACCCCCGCGACGCTCGCCGGGATCGCGGTCATGAGCAATGACGAGGGCAGCGGATAGCGGCCGCCCGGCACGTAGCAGCCGACGCGATCCAGGGGCATCACGCGCTGCTCGATGGTGAGCCCCGCGACGGGGGTCGTCGACCACGGCTTCGGGACCTGCCGGCGCGCGACGTGGCGGATGTTGCGCGCCGCGAGCCGGATCGCATCGCGGACGGCGCGGCCGACGGTCGCGGCGCCGCGCGCCATCTCCGCGCGCGAGATCTCGACCTCGCCGGACCAGCCGTCGAACTGCCGGGCATACGCCAGCAGCGCGCGGTCGCCGTCCCGCCTGACGCGCTCGACGATCCGCGCGACACGCCGCTCGATCGCCGCGTCACGACGGGGCGCGCGATCGATCAGGGCGGCGACGCGCCGTCGATCCGACGCCTCGATGATGCGAATGGCGTCGCTCACAACACGATCTTGTTCAGCGGATATTCCACGATCCCCTGCGCCTTCGCCGCCTTCAGACGCGGAATCAGGTCGCGCACGGTGCGCTCTTCGATAATCGTGTTCAGCGCCACCCAGTCGCTGTCGCTGAGCGGAGAAATCGTCGGCCGCTGCAGCGCCGGCAGCAGCGCGAGCACGCCGTCCAGATCCGCGCGGCGCACGTTCAGCATGATGCCGACCCGCCCGTGCGCTTCGATCGCTGCCTTCAGCAGCAGCGCGATGTTCTCGAGCTTCGTCTGCTTCCAGGGGTCGTCGAGCGCGCGCGGGTTCGCAATCAAACGGGTGTTGGACTCGAGCACCGTGTCGATGACCCGCAGGCGATTGGCGCGCAGCGACGACCCGGTCTCGGTGACTTCGACGATCGCGTCGGCGAGCACCGGAGGTTTCACTTCCGTGGCGCCCCAGGAGAACTCGACCTGGACGTTGACGCCCAGCCGGGCGAAGTAGGCCTGCGTGGCGCGCACGAGCTCGGTCGCCACCGTGGCGCCTTCGAGATCGCGCGGCGATTGATAGCGCGAGTCCTCGGGCACCGCGAGCACCCAGCGCACCTTGCCGAAGCTTTGCTTCGCGTAGACGAGGTCGGCGAGCGAGACCACGCGCGCCCCGTTGCTGCCGACCTCATGCTCCGCGATCCAGTCGAGCCCTGTCAGCCCGGCATCGAGCACGCCGTCGGCGACGTAACGCGCCATCTCCTGCGCGCGGATCAGCATGCACCCGATCTCGGGATCGTCGATGCTCGGGAAGTACGACCGCGGACCCGCGTAGAGGTTGAAGCCGGCGCGCGCGAACAACTGGACCGTCGCGTCCTGCAGCGAGCCCTTCGGGATCCCCAGTTTCAGCGTCTGGCTCATCGCCCTAGTCCAGAGTGCGGAAGAAGCAGGTCCGCTGCCCGGTGTGGCACACGTTGCCCTCGCCGAGCCGCGTCACCTTCACCAGGATCGTGTCCTCGTCGCAGTCGACGAGCATCGCGTCGACCTGCAGCCGGTTGCCGGAGGTCTCCCCTTTCGTCCAGAGCGCGTTGCGCGTGCGGCTGAAGAAGGTGACGAACCCGGTGGCTCGCGTCCGATCGAGCGCGTCCTGGTT
>JABFWM010000418.1 GCA_013362195.1 Acidobacteriota bacterium | reverse complement strand
GCCTCCAGCGCCGCGCGCAGGCGCTCGGCGCTTTCTTCAGCACGCAGCATCGCGCCGCGAATCAGCTCCTCGACGCGGCGCCGTGCGGTCAGATCGCGGCTGATCGTAGCGAACCCGATCACCTCGTCGTCAGGGCCGCGCATCGATACGACGGAGTAGTGCATCCAGACCGGGGCGCCGGTCCGGAAGTGCCGGAAGCGGACCTCGACCGCTGCGAACCCGTCGCGCTGCACCAGCGGAATGAATTCGTCCCGGATCATCGGGACGTCCTCGGGGAAGAAGAAGTCCATGATCGTCAGGCCGCGGACTTCCTCGAGCGTGGTCCCGAGCATCGTGAGGCCGAAGCGATTGACGTAGCCGGGGCGCAGATCGAGGTCGCACCACCCGATGAAGTCGTTGGCGTTTTCGACGAGCATGGCGAGACTCCGCGCGTCGGACTCGATCCGCCGGTCGGAGGTGCTGGCCTGGAACGCGGCGTGCCAGCCGATCACCGACCCGTGCTCGTCGCGCTCCGGCACATGGAGCGCCCGCACCTGCTGCGCGCCGATGTCGGCGCGCGGGAGCGGCATCTCGAATTCGACGTCCTCACCGGCGAGCGCGCGTTCGATATGCGGCTCCATTCTGCGGACGACCTCGGCCCCAAGCACGTCGTCGATGCAGCGGCCGACGAGCTCGCCGGGCGAGACGCCAAGGCGCCGCGCATACGGCTCGTTCGCGAACGTCAGGCGACGATCCCGGTCGAAGCTCGCGATCATCAACGGCAGGCGATCGATGAGGCGCCGAAAACGGCCGAGCGATTCGTCCGTCGGCCGGGCAGGGGGGACCATCTCGAGTAATGTACACCAGCGCCCCGTATAATCGGCGCGTGTCACGCACGATCCGGCGCGTGCTCGCCGGGATTGCCGCGCTCGCCGCCGTCATTTATGCCGGCACGATCGTGTGGCTCGTCTCGCACGAGACGGCGATCGTGTTCGCTCCGCCATCGGAGCTTGGCAACCGGCGGCCGGCCGCGCCCTTCGAGCAGGTCGAGGTGCGGCGCGACGGCCCATCGCGGCAATTCGCATGGGTGATGCGCACGGCGACGGCATCCGACACCCGCCCGTGGATCCTGTACCTGCACGGCAACAGCAGCACCATCGCACACCGCCTCAACATCCTTCATTACGAGCGCCTGCGCGCGATCGGGCTGAACGTCTTCGCGCCGGAGTATCGCGGCTTCGGCGGTCTCGAGGGCCAGCCGACGGAACGGAGCCTCGAACAGGACGCGCGCGTCGCCTACGACTATCTGCGGTCCGCCTTGCGCGTGTCGTCCGAGCGGATCGTGATTTACGGCTGGTCGCTCGGATCCGCCGTGGCCGTCGAACTGGCGGCACGCGTCGACGAATCGTCGCTGATTCTCGAAGGGGCGCCGGCGTCGCTGGTGGCCGTCGGGCAGCGGCGGTATCCGCTGCTGCCGATTCGGCTCGTCATGCGCAACCCGTTCGAGTCCATTGCGCGCATCAAGGCGATCGACTCCCCCGTCCTCATGCTGCACAGCCGCGACGACGAGATCATTCCGTTCGACGAGGGCAGACGGCTGTATGACGCGGCGCTGCCGCCGAAGCAGTTCGCGGAAGTCAGCGGCGGCCACGTCTATGCGAGCGAACGCGACCCGCGGTTCTTCACGTACGTTCGTGAGTTCCTGTCGACCCAGCACATCCTGCCTTGAAACACGGCGCCTGAATGGACCGCATCGATCAACGCGACACGGGAGAACGGGCGGCCGCGTCTCTCTTGAAGAACAAAGCGAATGCGCGATCTTCCCGCGGTCGCCGTGACCGTCAGCTCAGAAGGCGGCGATCACCGCCGAGCCTCTCTGAGTGACGTGACGTCCGCGGCTATGATCGGCTGATGGACCAGCGGCTGCGCGACGACGTGCGAATGCTCGGCGAACTGCTGGGCGAGACCCTGCGCCTGCGCGGCGGCGAGCGGTTCTTCGAAACCGTCGAACGGGTCCGCGCGCTCGCGAAGCGGGACGCCGACGTCCTGCCACAGGTGCTGCGCGAGCTGCCCGTCGCGGCGGCGGTCCCGGTCGCGCGCGCCTTCTCGCATTTCCTCGCGCTGGCCAATATCGCGGAGCAGCACCATCGCGTCCGCCGCCGGCGCGAGTATCAGCGCGAAGGCTCCCGCCCCCAGCCCGGCTCGTGCGAGGAAGCGTTCGCACGCATCATCAGCTCCGGCGTCAGCGCCGACGCGCTGGCGCGCGCGGTCAGCAACCTGCGCATCGAGCTCGTGTTCACGGCGCATCCCACCGACATCACGCGCCGCACCATCGTCCAGAAGCATCTGCGCATCGCCGATGCGCTCGCGGCGCAAGACCGTCCCGACCTGACCATTTTCGAACGCGACGGCACCATGGACGCGCTGCGCCGCGAGGTCGTCGCGCTCTGGGGCACTGACGACGTGCGTCCGCGGCGGCCGACGCCGCACGAGGAAATCGCCAGCGGCCTGCTGATCTTCGAGCAGACGGTGTGGAACGCGCTGCCGGCGTTCCTGCGCACGCTCGATCGCGCGCTGCGCCGGACGACCAGCGGCTCGCTGGAGTTCGATCGGGGGCCGATTATCACCTTTGGCTCCTGGATTGGCGGCGACCGGGACGGCAATCCGCTCATCACCCCCGAGGTCACGCGCTACGCGGTGGTGCGCGCGCGCGACACGGCGGTGCGGCTGTATCGGCGCGAGATCGAGGCGCTCAGGCTCGAGCTCTCGATGACCGACGCGACGCCGGAGCTGCGCGAGCGCGCCGGCGGGGCGCGTGAGCCGTACCGCGCGTTGATGCGCGAGCTGCGGGACTCGCTGCCGAAGCCCGGGGATCCGCTGCCGACGCGCGATCGGCCGCAACGATTTTCCGCGGCCATCCTCGACGTGCTGCGCCTGTGCTGCCGGTCGCTCTCGCTCACAGGGCAGCGCCCGATCGTGTCCGGGCGGCTGGCCGATCTGGTCCGGCGGACCACCGCCTTCGGCGATACGCTCGTGCGGCTCGACGTGCGGCAACACGCGAAGCGTCACGCCGCGGCGCTCGCGGCCGTGACCCGCGCGCGTGGCGAAGGTGACTACGGCTCGTGGGAGGAAGCGCAGCGCCAGGCGTTTCTGCGCCGTGCGTTGCGCGATCGCCTCGCTATCCCGTCGGAGCTTCTGCAGACATCGAACGACGAGGTCCGGGACGTGTTCGAGACGCTGCGCGCCATCGCGGAACTTCCGGAGGACGCGCTGGGCGCCTACATCATCTCGATGACCGAGAACCCATCCGACGTGCTCGCCGCCGAGTACCTGCAGCGGCAGTTCGGCTCGTCGCTGCGCGTCGTCCCCCTGTTCGAAGAAGTCGACACGCTCCACCGCGCCGGCGACATGATGCGCGCGTTGTACGCGATTCCCGAGTACGCGGCCGCGGCCGAACCGCGCCGGCAGCAGGAAGTGATGATCGGCTACTCGGACTCGGCGAAGGACGGGGGCCGCCTCGCGGCGAACTGGGAGTTGTACCAGGCCCAGGAGGCGGTCGTGGCGGCGTGCCGCGATGCGGGCACCGAGCTGACCCTCTTCCACGGGCGCGGCGGCAGCATCGGTCGCGGCGGCGGACCAACCTATCTCGCGCTGCGGTCGCAGCCGCCCTCGTCGATTCAGGGACGGCTGCGCGTCACCGTGCAGGGCGAGATGATCCAGGCGCAGTTCGGGCTGCCCGACATCGCGCAGCGCACGCTCGAGGTCTACACCACGGCAACGCTGGACGCGACCCTGAGCACCCCGCCCCCGGTGCCGCAGCCGTGGCGCGACGCAATGGATCGGCTCGCGCATCGCGCCCACGAGGTGTATCGCGACGTCGTGTACAACGACCCGCGCTTCGTCGAGTACTTCCGCGCGGCGACGCCGGAGCAGGAGCTCGGGGCGGTGCCGATCGGCAGCCGGCCGGCCCGCCGTCCGCAGGGCAGCGAGGACCACGGCGTCGAATCGCTGCGCGCGATCCCCTGGGTCTTCGCGTGGACGCAGACGCGCCTGCTGCTGCCTTCGTGGTTGGGCACCGGCGAGGCGCTGGGCGACGCGATCGAGCGCGGTGAGCTCGACCTGCTGCGCACGATGTATCGCGACTGGCCCTTCTTCGGCTCGACGATCACGCTGATCGAGATGGCGGTGGCGCAGGCCGAACCGCGGATTGCCGCCGAATACGATCGCGAGCTCGTGCCCGATGCGCTGCGGGCGGTCGGTGAGAGCCTGCGGGCGCGCCTCGATCGCGCCGCCACCTCGCTGGTCCGGGTAATCGGCGCGTCGCGCCTCCTGGAAGGGAACGACGTGCTGCGGCGGCTGATCGAGCTGCGGAACCCCTACGTCGATCCGATCAATCTCGTCCAGATCGAAGTGCTGCGGCGGCTGCGGGAAGGGGGCGATGCCGCCGATCAGGAGCTGTGGCGGGCGTTCATGGTGACGGCGAACGGCATTGCCGCAGGCATGCGGAACGTCGGCTGATGGCGCTCGTGATTGCTCCCGGTGTGATCGTCGAGGACGCCGATCTGGACGAGCGGTTCGTGCGCGCGTCCGGGCCGGGCGGCCAGAACGTGAACAAGGTCGCCACGGCCGTGGAGCTGCGCTTCGACGCGGCGCATTCGTCCGCGATTGCGCCGCCGGTGCTCGCCCGGCTGCGTGCGCTCGCCGGCAGCCGCATGAACGACGACGGCGTGCTGCTCATCGACGCGCGCTCGTTCCGGACGCAGGCCCAGAACCGCGAAGACGCGCGCGCGCGGCTCGCCGACCTGATCCGGCGCGCGCTGGTCGCGCCGAAAAAGCGCCGCAAGACGAAGCCGACGGCCGCGTCGAAGCAGCGGCGCCTCGAATCGAAGCGCCGGCGCGCGCAACGGAAGCAGATGAGAGGCGGTTCGCGTGACGACGAATAACACCGCGCGCCGGGTCTGAAGACCCGGCCTGCGCGAACCACCTCGCCGCCTCTCGCTCTTCGCCCGTCGTCCCTCGCCCCTCGCTCTTCGCCCCTCGCTACGGATGCATGACGACCTTCAGGCAGTCGTCTTCCTTGTGCAGGAACTTGTGAAAGCCCTCCGCCGCGTCGTCCAGGTTCATCTCGTGCGTGATGACGAAGCTGGGATCGATTTCGTCGTTCTCGATGCGCTGCAGCAGCGGGCGCATGTAGCGGTGGACGTGGCACTGGCCGCTCTTGATCGTCAGTGAACGGTTGACGACGGCGCCAATCGGGAACTTGTCCATGAAGCCGCCATAGACGCCGGCGATCGACACCGTGCCGCCGTTGCGCACGCACATGATGGCCTCGCGGACCACCGCGGGACGCTCCGTCTCCATCATCAGGCTCGACTTGATCTTGTCGTAGGTGTGCCAGGCGTTGGCCGCGTGCGCTTCCATGCCGACCGCATCGATACACGCGTCGGCGCCGCGGCCCCCGGTCATCTCCTTGATCGCCTCGTAGACGTTCGTTTCTTCG
>JABFWM010000296.1 GCA_013362195.1 Acidobacteriota bacterium | reverse complement strand
GATCGCGTGGCTCGCTCGCGGCGCTCACTCGCAACCGCAGGCACATTGATTCGACGGGCTTCGCCTCGCGAACTTCCTTCCACGCGCCCTCGCTCGCCGCGTCGCCGGCTCGCTCCGATCGCGTGGCTCGCTCGGGCGCTCACTCGCAGCCGCAGGGCACATTGATTCACCCCCTTCGCCCTTCGCCCCTCGTCAGGCGACCGTCAGTACAGCGCGAACACGTATAACGTGTCGTTGACCGCGACGAGCACGTGCTGCTTGCCGTCGACCGCGTAGGTCTGCGGCGCGTTGCTCAGCGTGCCGATGCGCGAGTGCCACAGCGGCGTGCCGTTGGTCGCGTCATACGCCACGAAATTCCCGCCGCTGTCGCCGGCAAACACCAGCTTCCCCGCCGTCGTCAGCAGGCCGCCGTTGCCGCCGGCGCCATTGACGCCCGAATACTGATGCCGCCACGCGATCTTCGCGGTCTTCGGATCGATCGCGGTCAGGAAACTCGGCCACGATCCGACCGGCGCCACCGTCTTGCCGCCGAGGCCCATCGAGCCGCGCGGATCGGGCTCCGTCAGGTACACGATGTTGAAGCCGTTGCGCTCGTGGACGTAGAAGAGTCCCGTATCCGGTGAGTAGGCGGGCGGCGGCCAGTTGGTCACGCCGCCTTCGACGGGCGACACGAGCGATCCGGGAATCGTGGCTTCCTTCTGCGGATTCGGCTCCGGCGCGCCGTTCTTGCGCGGCCCGAGCGACCAGTTCGTCGTCGTGCCGTACTGCGCGGTCGCGACCGGCTCGCCAGTCACGCGATCGACGGTGAAGAAGTAGCCGTTGCGCGCCGCCGTCGAGACGAGCTTGCGGGCCCGGCCGCCGATCGTGGCGTCGATGAGAATCGGCGTCTGCGCCGAATCCCAGTCGTGCGTGTCGTGCGGCGACGTCTGGTAGTACCACGCCATCTTGCCGGTGTCGACGTTGACGGCGACGAGCGCACATGTAAAGAGGTTGTCGCCCTTGCGGCTCGCGCCGGTGTAGCCCGGCGTCGGATTGCCGGTGCCGAAGATGTAGAGCTTCGTCTCGGGATCGTAGACCCCCGGGATCCAGACCTGGCCGCCGCCGTGGCGCGCGGCATCGAGATTCGGCCAGGTGTCCAGGCCGGGATCGCCCGGCTTCATCGGCACCGTATAGAACTTCCACTGCAATGTGCCGGTGTCGGGATCGAACGACTGCAGGAAGCCGGGCGCATCGAGATCGTTGCCCGTGCCGACGAGCAGGTGATCGCCGACCACGATCGGCGCCATCGTCGAGAAGTACTGC
Organism: Acidobacteriota bacterium; assembly: GCA_013362195.1. Classification (GTDB taxonomy): domain Bacteria; phylum Acidobacteriota; class Vicinamibacteria; order Vicinamibacterales; family 2-12-FULL-66-21; genus QHWT01. The sequence continues at coordinate 4,181 of JABFWM010000296.1, read as the reverse complement.
TCCGAGAAGCTCGCGATCTCGACGTGCCAGCGCTCCTTGCCGGTGCGGGCGTCGACGGAAACGAGGTAGTTGTCGGGCGTCTCGAAATACAGATTGTTGTGCCACATCGCGGCGCCGCGGTTGCCGATGTGCGTGCCGCCGCGCGTTTTCCAGAAGTAGTGCCACAGCTCGTGGCCGTCGCGCACGTCGAGCGCCCAGACGTGATCGGGCGCGGTCACGTAGAGGACGCCGTCGATCGCGAGGATCGAACCCTTGATGCCTGGCGTCCCCGGCGCCGCGAACTCTCCGGTCCCCTCGCCGCCAATGATGACCGGCGCGGTCGGACCGCCGCCGCGGCCGCCGCCGAAGCCACCGAACCCACCGCCCGCCGTGGTCGCCGCGGACACCCGCGTCGTCCACAAGAGCGACAGGTTCCTGACGGTGCCCTGGTTGATCTCGGTCAGCGAGCTGTAGCGGCGTCCGGTGTAGTCGCCCGAGTAGGTCGGCCACGATTCGCCAAGCGGCTTGAGCAGCGATGCCGGGTCGAGCCCGCCCTGCGCGACGCCGGTGGGCGCCGGCGCCCTGACTTCCGACGGCGGCTGCCCCGGCGCGCCCGCGCCGGTGGGCGCCTGCCCCTGTGCGGCGATCAGGACCGGCGCAACGACGAGGGATGCGGTCAGCACGAAGCGGGTGGTGCGGGTCATTTCAAGGTCACCAGGTAAGCGGTCACGTCGTGGATGTCTTTGTCCGTGTACTGCACGAGAAGCTTCTTGTGGCCGTCGAGCGGATCGGTGATCTCGACCCTGGGCACGTCGCCGCTGCGGCGGAAGGTGCGCTGCAGGCCGTCGGACGGCGTGAGCGTCACGTAGAAGTCGTCGATCCGATCGAGGCGCCCTTCGATACGCTGCCCGTTCGACGTGGTCACCGCGACGGTGACCGGCTTTCGCGGCGCCGGTTCCGCGGCCGCCGGTGCGCCGCCGCGCCCGCCGCGTCCGCCGAAGCCGCCCTGCCCGGCGACCCAGAGGTTCTGCAGCTGCATCGGCTGCGGGACGCGTGTCGCGATGCCGCGGAGATCTCCGGCCGGGGAATGACACGCGGCGCACTTCGCGTTGAAGTACGCTTCGCCGGCCTTCGCGTCGCCGACGACGATGTTCAACGGCACGTCTTCGCCCGGCGGCGGCGCGCCCTGCGGACGCGCCTGCGCGACGACGCTGTGGACATACTCCGCGATGGCCTTCACATCGTCGGGCGGTAGCGGGAACGGCGGCATCACCGGCATGCCTGGGTTCTGACGGCCGTTCTGCACGACCGGCAGAATCAGCTCGCCGGCCTGATCGTTCAGCACGAGCTGCGATCGCAGCAGGTTGACGCCGCCCATGTCGCCGCCGCGCAGGTCTGCCCCGTGACAGAGGCGGCAGTTGATCTCGTACAACGTCTTGCCGCGCTGAACGACCGCCGGATCGCCCGGCGGACGCTGCTGCGCTGGAAACGTCGCCTGCCCGCGGCCACGGCCGCCGCCCGCCGGTTGTGCGGGTGCGGGTGTTTGACCTGCAGGTGCGGGCTGCTGTCGGGCGGGTGTCGGCGGTTGCACGGGCGGACCCTGCGCGGTGACGCGAACACTGACCGTAATGAGGAGCGCTGCGGCGGCGGCCGCGAGCGGAACGTTCACGCGCATGCACACACCTCGACGAGGGGAACGATGAAGCCGGCGTCGATCATATGACGAATTCCGTGCCATCATTGCTTACCTTGCGCGTTCGAGACTCGCTCGCAGCAGTGGCATCCGCGATTGTCCTGCTCACGCTCGCCGCCGTCGCGGCTCAGGGACCGGCGCCCGCGGCGCCCTACAGCGTGTTCTCGCGGGGCGGTCGCCAGCCGCTGCCGGTCCGCACGATCGCCGGGCAGGACATGTTCGCCCTCGACGATCTGGCGCGGCTGTTCCCGCTGACCGTTCGCGAAGATGCGCTGGCCGGCGGTCTCACGATCGGCGTCAACAATCAGACGATCGTTCTCACGGCGCAGCAGCCGCTCGCGTCCGTGGGCGGACAGATGGTGTCACTGCCGGCCGCGCCGGTGCACGAAGGCCGCTCGTGGTTCGTGCCGGTGGACTTCGTCAGCCGCGCGCTGGCGCCGATCCTCGGCTCGGGGCTCGAGCTGCGGAAGCCGTCGCGGCTGATTCTCGTCGGCGATATCCGTATGCCGCGGATCGCCGGGCGCGTGGAACCGCTCGGCAGCCTGCTGCGCGTCACCCTCGACGTCGCACCGGCAACGCCGCACACGGTGACGCAGGACGGCGGACGGCTGCTCGTGCGGTTCGACGCCGACGCGCTGGATGCGCAGCTGCCGGCCGCGCCGGCGGGAAGCGAGCTGCTGCAGGCCGTGCGCCTTGCCGATCCGCCGACGGTCGTCGCGTTCGATCTCGGACCGCGGTTCGCCTCGTTCCGTACGGCGGACCAGCCCGCGCCCGGTGGCGCCACGCGCATCGTCATCGATCTCGTCGCGCAGACCGAGACGACGCCGCCGGCCGGCACTCCTCTGCCCTCACCACCGCCACCGCCGGCAACGGCGCCCGCCGACACACCGCCGCTTCTCGATCTGCCACCGACGGGCGGTCTGCGGACGATCGTGATCGACCCGGGGCACGGCGGCGAGGACACGGGCGCGCGCGGCGCCAGGGGCACCGTGGAGAAGACCGTCGCGCTCGCGGTCGCACGACGGCTGAAAGCGGCGCTCGAAGGGCGGCTCGGCGTGCGGGTGCTGCTGACGCGCGACGGCGATCAGACGATCGCGATCGATCAGCGCGCCGCCGTCGCCAACAACAACAAGGCGGATCTCTTCGTCAGCCTCCACGCGAGTGCGTCGGTGCGTCCGGCGATCAGCGGCGCGGAGGTGTTCTATCTGAGCCTCGCCGAGTACGGCGACGAAGCCCGGCGCGTCGCGCGCGGCGCCGCCGAGGCGCTGCCGGTGCTCGGCGGCGGCAGCCGCGACATCGAGGTCATCCCGTGGGAGATGGCGCAGGCGCGCCACATCGATCAATCGGCGGCCTTTGCGCACGCCGTCGAAGCGGCGCTCCGCGATCGCGTCGCGATGAGCCCGCGGGCCGTGCAGCCGGCGCCGCTGCGCGTGCTCGGCGGCGCGAACATGCCGGCCATCCTGCTCGAACTGGGCGTTCTGACCAACCCGCAGCAGGAACAGCAGCTCGCCGGCGACGACTATCAGAACCTCGTCGTGCAGGGGCTGATCGACGCGATCGTCCGCTTCCGCGCCTCGACTGCCGGGGAGACGCGCTGATGCACGCACGCGCGGCGATCGTCGCGGGCGTGCTGCTCGTCGCGCTCGCCGGCGGACTGATTCTGTTCGTCGGCCTGCCGCGGTGGTACGGATCGCGGCCTGCCACACCCGTCGCGGCAGCGGGCACGCCGACCGGACCGCCGGCGACGACGCCGTCCGCGCCGCCGGCGCGCAAGATCACCGCGACGCTGTTCTACGTCAGCGACGACGGCATGGCGCTGGTCGGCGCGCAGCGGGAAGTGGCGTTCGGCGCGACCGTTCCGGAGCAGGCGCGCGCCATCGTCGATGCGCAGATCGCGTCGGCGCCGCCGCTCGTCTCGGCGATCCCCGCGGAGACGAAGCTGCGCGACGTCTTCGTCACCGATCGCGGCGACGCGTTCGTCGATCTGTCCACCGAGGTGAGCACCAAGCATCCGGGCGGATCGCTCGACGAGATCTTCACCGTCTACACCATCGTCAACGCCTTGACCGTGAACCTGCCGGCGATCACGCGCGTGCAGATTCTGATCGACGGCAAAGAAGTCGACACACTTGCGGGTCACGTCGACCTGCGGCATCCGCTCGCCAAGAGCCTGGAATGGGTTACGCATGACTCGCACTGACGGACGTTCCGCGGCCGAACTCCGGCCCACGAAGATGACTCCCGGGTTCCTCTCGCATGCGGAAGGGTCCGTGTTGATTGAAGTCGGCCGCACGCGCGTCATCTGCACGGCCAGCGTCGAAGACCGCGTGCCGCCCTTCCTGCGCAATACCGGCAAGGGGTGGGTGACCGCGGAATACGGCATGCTGCCGCGCGCGACGTCCACGCGCACGCAGCGCGAAGCGAGCGCCGGGAAGGTCGGCGGGCGCACCCAGGAGATTCAGCGGCTGATCGGCCGCTCGCTGCGCTCGGTGACGAAGATGTCGGACCT
>JABFWM010000519.1 GCA_013362195.1 Acidobacteriota bacterium | reverse complement strand
CGAATCGGGATGCCCGCGTCCTTCAGTTCCTGGACCCTCAGCGGACTGATGCTGTTGACGGCGTTGACGCGCGTGTCGATCAGCACGCGGACGCGCACCCCCTGCTGCCAGCGCGCGATGATCGCCGTCGTATAGCGCGCATCCTCGAGGAACCAGAAGCCCACGTCGATCTGGACGGTTTCTCTCTTGATGAGATCGAGCAGAATGGCGCGGCAGTCTTCGGACGAGGGATCGCACATCCGCTCAGCCGCCGCGGGCGCGGCCGTCGAGACGAGAACAGTCGAGACGAGAAGGAATGTGGAAAGAAGCGACCGGCGTAGGCCGATGACCATCGGGGGGGCCTCCCTGGACTCGTGCGGCAGACGCCCTCCGTAGAGGCAACGACCGTGCCGCTCACCTTGGCGGGAAAGTGGGACGTCCCCGCGCCGGTGACGTGGCGATTTCTCTCAGTCGGCACTGAGCTGACGTCTTCTAGCCATCACGCGGGGAGTACCCGGGTACTCGGGGGGCTCTCTCTTTGGATACGGCGCCGCGGGCCAAACAGATAGCGTACGGAGCGCTAAGATACGGCCGGTGGAATCACACCTCATGCTGCATCCGCTCGCCTCACCTCTTGCGTTTGGCTCGGCGTTCGCGCAGGACGCCGGCCGATCCGACGCGCCGCTCCGTCTGCGCTTCGGCGTCGCCGCGTTCGGCTCGGTCGACCCGCTGCGATCGATCGACACGCTGACGGCCGCGGGGTTCGACTACGTGGAGCCCGCCCTGTCGCTCACATGGGCGCTCCCGCCGGCCGATCTCGACAGCGCGCGGGCGCGCGTGCGTGCCTCCGGCATACGCGTCGAGACGATGAACTGGTTCCTGCCCGGCGCCGACATCAAGCTGACCGGTCCGGACGTGGACCGCGCGCGCATTCGTCAGTACGTCGAGCACTCGCTCGCGCTCGCGGAGAGCTTCGGCGCCCGGGTGATCGTGTTCGGCAGTCCGGGCGCGCGGACGGCGCCCGACGGGTTTCCGCTCGAGAAGGCGTGGGATCAGCTGAAGGAGTTCCTGCGGACGTGCGCCGAGGTCATCGACGCCCGCGGCTACGGGATGGTGATCGGGATCGAGGCGTTGCGCCGGCCGGAAACGAACGTGATCAACTCGGTGACGGAAGCCCTGAAGCTGGCGACGGAGGTGGCCCACCCGAAGATCCGCCTCATCGTCGATTTCTATCACCTGGCATTCGAGAACGAGGACCCGGACGTCATCCTCGAGGCGCGCGACATGATCGTCCACCTGCAGATCGCGGCGCCGGGCGAACGCTTGTTTCCGACCCGCGCGGCCGACGATCCGCGGTATGGCGCGTTCTTCAGGAACCTGCGGCGGATCGGCTACCAGGGACGCATCAGCATCGAGGCGGACTCGAACGATCTCGAGAACGATGCGCGATCGTCCCTGGCATTCCTGAAGGCGATGGTGGAGCGATACGGGCGGTAGCTCGCCGGAGGTCAGCGCTGCTTGCGCGATCCCTGCCCGCCGCCCGACCGCGATCCGGATCGCCGGCGGCCGGAGCTGCTCCGCGTCGCCTTCTTTGTGCCGGTGCCCGACGCGCCCGGACGGTTCGCGCTCTTGCGCGCGCCCGACGAGCGCCGTCCCGACGTCTGCCCCTTGCGCCCCCGCGGCGCGTCCGGTTTCGATCCGCGCCCTTTCGCGGCCGCGTGCGAGCTGCGTGCGCGTCCGCCGCGGCCTTCGACTTCACCGCTGCTCTCGGCCGTGGTCTTCGCCGCTCCGGCGCGCGCGGCCGTTCCGCGCGAACGTCCGCCGCGTCCGCCGCCGCCGCCGCCCATCGTTTCGTCAGCCGCCTCGCGCTCACCGCCTTCGGTCTGCTCGACGTCGGGTTGCGCGTCGTCTGTGTATGACGTCTGGTCGCCGCGTGCCATGTGTTATGCCTCCGCGCGCGTACACCGCAAGGCGTGTGCCCACGTCGGATTGGACCGCGCGCGCCCGCGCGTGAGCCGCGCGCGGATAGAATCCGCGTGATGGCTTACACCAACATTCGTCTCGACGTGTCCGACGCGATCGCGACGCTCACGATCGACCGCCCCTCCGTCAGGAACGCGCTGGATCTCGAGACCGTGCGCGAGTGCATGCGGGCGCTGACGGACCTCGCCACCGCCGCGGACGTCGGCGTGCTCATCGTCACCGGCGCCGGTGAGTCGGCGTTCGTCTCGGGCGCCGACATCAACGATATCCGGGCGCGCGGCCGCGACGAAGGGCTGGCCGCGATCAATTCGTCCTTGTTCGCAGCCCTCGAGCGCTTTCCGCGTCCGACCATCGCCGCCATCAACGGCTACGCCCTCGGCGGCGGATGCGAGCTCGCGCTGGCCTGCGACATCCGCATCGCGGCAGACACCGCGAAATTCGGACAGCCGGAGCTGGGGCTCGGCATCATTCCGGGCGCGGGCGCCACGCAGCGTCTGCCGCGCCTCGTCGGGCTGGGATGGGCCAAGCACCTGGTGCTGACGGGAGAGATCATCGACGCCAGGCAGGCGCTCGACATCGGGCTCATTACGATGATGGCGCCGGCCGGCCAGCTGCTGCTGCGCGCGCGCGAGCTGGCGAAGCAGATCCTGCGGCAAGGCCCGCTGGCAGCGCGCCTCGCGAAAGTCGCGCTGAATGCCTCCGCGCGCGTCGACCTCGACTCGGGGCTGCTGATTGAAACGCTCGCCCAGGCGATCTGCTACGCCTCGGACGACAAGCTGGAAGGGACGTCCGCGTTCCTGGAGAAGCGGACACCCCGGTTCACCGGACGGTGATCCGCCCCGTCCAGCGGACGCCGCGCGGCGGCGGATCGTCGTGGTCGTGGAAACCGCACGTCCGCACCATGACCAGGTTGCCGCTTTCACGCCGCTGGCCCGGCTGCAGCAGGCCGACCGCATTGAGCTCGGGACAGTCCTGATGGTCCGGGTGCGGGTCCGACGTCATGTCATGCGCGCGGCCGTCGTTGTTCACGAACAGGACGCGCGTGCCGGGTGCCACGGTCAGCGCCGACGGAGCGACGCCGGCGCTGGTGATCGTCACCGTCGCACCCTCGGGCGTCGACGGCGACGACGGTGATCGGCCGCCGCAGGCGGAAAGCACGAGGACCCACAGCGTGCACAACGACGCGGCGGCGCGCACGTGACGCATTATGCCCGAATAACCAGGTCAGACCCGGATGCGGCGGGCCGCCATTGACGGGTGGGGCGCCTCTTCACACGCGGCGTCGCGCAGGCGCACCTGACGTGCGCCCGACCGCCCACCGCCAGCGAGGCGGCATGCGGCTTACTGCACGGTAATCGTGCCCTGCAGCGCGCGATTGGAGTCGTTCAGATGGTCGTGATACCCGCACGTGCCGGCGTTGGCGAACGCGTGCGTCGTCCGGGTCTGCCCGGCAGCGAGCGTGGCGAGACCCGCCTCGATGGACGGGCAGGAGCCATGCTGCGGATGGGGATTCGACGCGATCTCGTGCGACCTCGAATCGTTGTTGATGAACGTGACGGTCTGGCCGACGGCAACCGTCACCGCCGCCGGGCTGACGCCGTCCGACGTGATCGTCACCGTCGCGCCGCTGGTACCGCCCGTTCCACCATCGCGCGAGATGACCGTCACGCCGCCGCCCGGGGAAGTGGGTGAGCCTCCGCCGCCGCCGCATGCCGAGGCGCCCGCGAGAATACCGAGGACTGTCGTCAGGATGGCCAGGGATCGTGCTGAACGCTGCTGCATCATGATCAGAAGAATTTCCGGGAGATGTTGAAGCCAATGAACCAGGAGTCGGTGTTGATCCCGCCGTTGTGCGCGAGCTGACCCAGCGTGGTGCCAAACCCGTCCGAGAAGTTGATCTGAAACAGGTGTCCGCCGGACCGGAATTCGATGCCGACGCTGCCCTGGGCTTCACCCGGCTGATAGCCCCAGAGCCGCGGCGTCACTTCGCCGACCAGGTACGCCGCGCGCGAGATGCGGACGCGGGCGCCCAAGCCCAGCATCAAGGTGTCGTTGTGCTCCACCACGTCGGCTGGCGACGCATTCGTGTTGAACATGAAGATCGGCTCCACGTACACGGCGGCGACGCGGCCGACCTTTCTGGACGCGAGCACGCCGACGGCGGACGACAACTGACCGCGCATGTTGTCGGCGCCTTCGAGGGTCGCGATGGCGTCCAGTCCGAGCGGATGGCCGTCACGTTCCTGCAGCACGCTCGTCTGGCCGAAGATCTGGATCGTGCGATCGCTGGTGCGGTGGACGCCGATCTGCGTGCCTTCGACAAGGCCGTAGCGCAGCTCGAGCCCGATCTGCGCTCCCGAGTCGAACCCGAAGAAATCGGAGAGGAGATCGCCGAAGTCACCGCGTCCGAGCGATCGCGTGAAGCGGTGGGTGACGCGGAAGTCCAGCTTGTTGACCGGCATGCGCAGCGTCACCGGCAGCGCGACGAGCGTGAAGTCCGGCTGCAGCGGATCGACGCGGACGTTCGGATCCGCCTGCGCCGGGGCCGGCTGCGCGGCGGCGGGATCCTGGGCCAGCGCGTGTGCGGCGAATGTACACACCATGACGGCGGCCAGTACGCACCGGCCCCACACGAGTCGCGAAACAGTAGTCACGGCCCCTGCGTCTCGCAAACCTGGTGCCGCCTGAGCCGGCAGGAACGTGAACTAACGACGGCACTTAGCGGCGAGGCGCGTTACGCGTCGGGTAAGCGCTTACGCCCCGCGAAACACCCCCGGACACGGCGGCCGGCCGCCGTTTTTCCGAATCAATCGAGCGATCCCGCTATTCGATGCGGTGCTTGGCGAGGTAATAGCTCAGGGCGCGCTGGCTGATGCCCATCGTCTCGGCCGCGTCCTTCTTCACGCCGGCGGAGGTTTCCAGCGCCCGGCGGACGGTTTCCCGCTCCGCCCAATCGAGGTTCTGCCGCAGGTTCAGCGACGGCAATCCGGTCGGCGGCGCGGACGAGACACCGAGCAGGCGCACCACGTCCGGACCGATGACCGCTTTCATCGAGAGCACCACCGCGCGCTCGACGGTGTTCTCCAGCTCGCGCACGTTCCCCGGCCAGTCTGCCGTCTGCAGCGCCTCGAGGACGCCCGGCTCGATGCCGTCGATGCGCTTGCCGGCGCGCTGGGCGTGCTTGTGAATGAAGTGCTCGACGAGCACCGCGATGTCGTCGCGCCGCTCGCGCAGCGGCGGAATGTGGATCGGGATCACGTTCAACCGGTAGTAGAGATCCTCCTGGAACCGGCCGTCGGTGACCATCGCGCGCAGATCGCGGTTGGTGGCCGCGATGACGCGGACATCGACCTTCTGGCTGCGCTCGGAGCCGAGCGGCTCGAACTCGCGCTCCTGCAGCACGCGCAGCAGCTTGGCCTGCAGCGACGGCGCCATCGTCCCGATCTCGTCGAGGAAGATCGTGCCGCCGTCGGCCAGCGCGAACTTGCCCTTCTTGCTCGTCGCCGCGCCGGTGAACGCGCCGCGCACGTGCCCGAACAACT
>JABFWM010000389.1 GCA_013362195.1 Acidobacteriota bacterium | reverse complement strand
GGCTCGACCCGATAGACGCTTCCGTCGAACCGGCTCGACACGTACAACTGTCCCGCGCGACTGAACGCCAGCGACGTCGGGTTCGCGATCTCGGCCACGAACGGCTCGCGCGTGCCGTCCGGACGCACGACGAAGATCGCCACCGGCGCCTGCTGGCCGCGCGATCCGCTGAACGTCACGTAAAGATTTCCGTGGCGATCGAACGCAGGATTGTCGACTTGATGCAGTCCCGTCGCGAGCGGCGTGCCGACCTCGATGTAGACGGTCTCGCCGGGGAGCTCGTCGATGCGAATAGCCGTCGACCCCCCGTCAAGGTCCGGCGGGACGACGAGCGTCAGTCTGATCGACGAGGCGAGCGCAAGGCGCGCCGGCTCGGCGCCGACACGAACCTGCGGCAGCGCCGGATCAACGGGAAAACCCGTGCCTTCGAGCGTGACGCGTCCTCCTGCAATCGCCCAGAGCGGGCGAACGGAGGTCACTCGGCCCACGTGTCAGCTTTCGTCGTCGAGCTCGACGTTCCAGTAGAAGTAATCGCGCCACGACTCGGGCGCGTTGCGGAGGCCGATCGTGATCCGAATCGCGGGCGCCTTGTCGGGACGCCTGGGCATGCGAATGAGATGCATGTGCGCCTGCTCCGGCGTCCGGCCGCCTTTCCGCCGATTGCAGGGAATGCAGCAGGTGACGATGTTCTCCCAGTCTTTCCGGCCGCCCTGGGCGACCGGCACCACATGATCGAAGGACAACTCCGACGTGGGGAACCCCTTGCCGCAATACTGGCACGAGTGATCGTCGCGCGCGTAGATGTTCGCCCGCGAAAACGGCACGTAATCGATCTGCCGCTTGATCTTGATATAGCGGAGCAGGCGGATGACCGAAGGCAGCTTGAAGGTGAACTTCACCGAGTGGATCTCGCGGTCGTAATGCGAGATCACCTCGACCTTCCCCTGGCACCAAAGCGTAATCGCCTTCTGCCAGTGGACGACCTTCAGCGGTTCGTACGTGGCGTTGAGAAGGAGCGTCTGCTCCATAAGCCTGAGTCATTCTGCCTGACATCACCGCCACTGTCAAGCTGGCTGGCGCGTAACAGGCATGTTTCCAGCAGTTTAGGTGGAAGTGACCACGCGAGAGGACAAGCGCATCCCTCACGAGGGTCTCCACTCGTACAGTCACCGCCGGCCTCACTTGGCGGCTCGATGCCGCCGATAATGCGAGCACCATGCCGCGACTGACCGGAAGCGCGACCGTGCTGGCCGCCATCGTGGGCGTCAGCGCGTGCGCGACGACCGGCGGCGTGCCGGCGCCCTTTCCGCGTCCCGCCGGACCCGACACGCAGACGAGCACGGCGGCCGTCCCGGCGCCAGGTGTCGCGACGGGCTACGCCGTGACCAGCACCGCGCTCTCGTTGCGCGGGACGCCCTACCGCAACGGCGGCGCGGATCCCGCCGGTTTTGATTGCAGCGGCTTCGTGTATTACGTCTTCGCGCAGCACGGCGTGACACTGCCTCGAACGGTGCTCGAGCAGTCACGCGTCGGCCAGCAGGTCGCCCAGGACCGCCTGGAACCGGGTGATGTGATCTTTTTCAGTACGGTGAGCGCCGGCCCGTCCCACGTCGCCATCGCGATTGGCGGCGATGAGTTCGTCCACGCGCCAAGCGGCGCCGGTCAGGTGCGCGTCGAGCGACTGAGCGCTCCGTATTGGAGCACCCGGTTCGTCATCGCCCGGCGCGTTCTGTAATCTGCCGGATCTGGAATTCGATCGGCGAGGCGCTCAGGCCGCGCGGTGCGCACCTTTGCGCGCCAGCCGGCGGGTGCTCGTATCGGTGAACTGGCGGACGTGCAGATCGTCTTCGGTGTAGAGCGACGGCTGGGTGAGCGGCTTCAGCCGTTCGACCTTGACGTCCTCGTCCACCGGCAACGCGGTGCATGGTTCCATGTAGCGCTGCGGGAAGGACGGGAAATTCCTGAACGTCGTCGCGACGACGCCGCCGAACTCACGCTGCAGTCCGGCAAAGTCCCAGCGAAGAAATTCGTACGCGCGCGGGTCCGGCCGGGAATCGAGATAGCTGCGTACGATCGTCGCGACTTCCTCGTAGAACTCCGGACCGTGCTGGCGGGAGCGCGTGCCATTGGCGTTCGCGAACTGGCGAATGCCGGTCGCCGCCGGATCGATGTGATAGAGCTCGTGGACGATCGTGTCCAGCTTTGCGACCCAGGAGTTCTCGCTCTCGTACAGCTCGGACTTCCACGATCGATCGAGCCGCTGTTCGCAGAAGCGCGGCAGCACGAACGAGATGAGGTACTTGATGCGCGTGGATCCGATCCGCACTTCCGGGGTCTTGGTGACGAACCATTCGGATCGGCGCGTCAGCTCACCCGTCGTGCGATCGCGCCAGAAGTAGTAGCCGGGCTCGCTTTGCGGAAGCGTGAGACAGTGGCAGGTGGCAAATGCCCCTTCCGCTTCCGGCCGTCCGAAGCGGCCGAAAACGAGGACCTCACGCAGATTGATGAATGACAACGCGGGCGTACGCGACACCACGTCCTGCATCAGGAGCGCGATGCGCTCTGTGTAATTGATCATGCCGACACACGCCTGGCCGGAGACGGACCCCGCCGGGGCGTCCTATCGAGCCGTTGTCGCTGTGAGGAGCAGGGACGTTGCGACTATACGGACATGCGCCGCCAGCTGTCAAGGTGAGCAGAACGCGAAAGTGGCCTTTTTTCGTGGGATTCCGCTTACTGACCGGGTCCGCGTCCGCCGGTCGGACGACCGGCGTCTGTGTCGGGTACTACAGGGACTCCGGGGACGGCCACGGGCGTCCCTGGCAGTTCCTGGACGCCGGGGAGGGGTTCATTGGCCGGCGGCGGAGCGACCCGCTCAGTGACCACCGGAGGCGGTGTGGCGGCGCCCATGCGGCGCGCGATCATCTGCTGCCGGCGCCGCAGGCGCGCTGTCGGATGCCCCGGATCGAGCAGACGCGGATTGATGATCGCTGCCGCGAGCAGCGCCGATTCCTGCGGCGAGAGTTCCGCGGCGGGTTTCCTGAAGTAGCGCCGCGCGGCCGCCTCCGCGCCCCAGATCCCGTCGCCCCACTCGATCACGTTCAGGTACAACTCGAGGATGCGCTGCTTCGACAGCACCGCTTCCAGCCGGCGGGTGATGAGGAGCTCGCGCAGTTTGCGAACGGGGTCCTTTGACGGCGAGAGATACAGGTTCTTCGCGAGCTGCTGTGTGATGGTGCTCGCGCCGCGCGCGAACTCGCCGCGCTCAAAGTTCACTTCCATCGACTCGCGCAACTGATCGAAGTCGATGCCTTCGTGCGTCCAGAACGCGCTGTCTTCGGCGACGAGCACGGCGCGTTTGAGGTTCTGCGAAATCCGCGAGTACGGAACCCAGCGCTGATCCTTCGTGTACGGTGCGCCGCGCCGCAGGGCCTCGCGCGCGCGCAGCTCCATGAAGGCAGTCGTCGGAGGATTCGTCGTGCGCAGCGGACGGACGTCGGGCAGCGTCAGGTAGATGTACGCCGCGTACGCGAACCCCGCGGCAGCAAGCGCCGCAAGGGCGCGCGCGAATGTTCGCATGCGGCCATTATCGCCCTTCGACGACGATCTTGAGGCGATCGCCGGGGCGCGGCGGCTCGTTCGGATCGTGGTCGTTCATGATCGCAAGCGTCGCAGGTTTGATCGTCCCGTCGCCGGCGCGCTCGGCAATCGACGCCCAGGTATCGTTCGGCCGCACCGTGTAGAGATCGACGCGGTTCGGACGGATGTTCTCGGCCTCGGCGGCGCTCAGCGGCCGGAACGATTGGATGGTCCGCTCGAACTCGTCTTCGGCGCGACGGAACATGCTGGTGGGCGACAACCCCGCCAGCACGAACACCCGGCGGTCGTGGACGATGTGCGCCGCGAGGGTCGCGACGCTGCCGAGCCCCTGCACGGTGCCCTGATACGTGCCGACGTACGCATCCAGCCCGTTGACGCTCGCGCGCTGCCCCGACAGCTGCTGCCATCCGGCACTGGCCATCGAAGCCTGCGCGACTTGCTGCAGGGATCCCTGGGGTTGTTCGACGAGCTGCAGCAGCAGGTACTCTTCGCTGTCCGGCGCCTTGGCGACGACCTGTGCTTTCGTGTTGTGGACGTCCCAGTTCTCGGGGAACGACATCGCGAACCGCAAATCACGATGCAGGAACGTGTGGCCTCGCATGACGCCTTCGCTGGGCGAGTCGCCGTAGGTGACGCCGTCGATCCGCTGAAGGAACGCATCGCGATTGGTCGCGAGCGACGACGCCGGCGTGGTGGTCAGCGCCTCACGGACCGCCGCATCGACTTTCTGCACGCGGTCTGCGGGCGCGGGATGCGTCGACAGCCAGTTGGGCACGCCCTTCGTACTGCCCGACGCCTTGTCGAGCCGGGTGAGCGTCGTCAGCATGCCTTGCACGCCTGATGGAGTCCATCCGCTGTGCGATGCGTAGCGAACACCGAGTCCGTCGGCCTGCAGTTCGTCGTCACGCCCGTACTTGAGGAACAGGAGGCCTGCGGCCTGTTCCGCGATGCCCTGGTACGGTCTCGCCTCCGGCACGAAGATGCTGAGCAGGGCGAGGCCGATGCCCGCGCCGGTCTGACTGGTGTACTGCTGCGCGGCGTGGCGCGCCGTCACGTGGCCGATCTCGTGTCCGAGCACGCCCGCGAGTTGCGCCTCGTCGTCGAGAAACGGCAGGATGCCGCGAGTGATGTAGATGTAGCCGCCGGGCAGCGCGAACGCGTTCACCGCGGGCGAGTCGACGACCGTGAACTGCCATGGCAGGTTCGGACGCTCGGACGCCCGCGCGAGCTTCATCCCGATCGCGCTGACGTATTGCTGCAGCTGCGGGTCGTCGTAGACCCCCATCTCGCGGCGGATTTCGGGATCCGATTGTCGTCCCAGGGCGATCTCCTGCTCTTCGCTCATCAGGGAGATCTGCTTCTTGCCGGTAGCGGGATTGGTCGCACAGGCGGCCGCGGTCAACGCGCTGACGAAGACGATTGAAGCTGCCGTGTTTCGCACTCTCATCCCACACCTCGACGACCGGCTGACGCCGTCGGGGTGCGGAGTGCAACCGCCGTACCGGTGGGTACTATCGCTGAAGGGCGCGCTTGAGAGCGTTCAGAAACAGCAGGACGTTCGTGATCGTCGATCCCGAACCCATCAGCCCGACGCGCCAGATCCGGCCAGCCAGCGGCCCGAGGCCGGCGCCGATTTCGATGTTGAAATCGTTGAGGATGCGTTGGCGGATCGCCGCCTCATCGACGCCGTCGGGCACGACGACCGCGTTCAACGACCACAGCCGTTCGCCTTCCGGCGGGAGTAAACGCACGTCCATCGCGCCGAGGCCCGCGACCAGCTCGCGATACGTGCGTTCGTGTCGCGCCCACCGCTTTTCGAGCCCCTCTTCTTCCACCGCGACGAGCGCTTCGCGCAAGGCGTAGACGAGCGGCGCGGAAATCGTGTGGTGATACTTCCGTCGCAGCCAGTAGTC
>JABFWM010000488.1 GCA_013362195.1 Acidobacteriota bacterium | reverse complement strand
TCGACGAACTGCGCGATCGTCGGATCGTCCTCCACGAGCAGCACCCGCATGCTTCGAAGTTACCGCACAACCATGTAAGTCCGCCGCGCAGTGTCGTCAGCGACTCGGCCGGGATCGGGCTGTTTCATTCCGGCACTCGACGCTAACCCCCAGCCGATCAATATCTTCCCCCGGCGCCTGGCGGCGTGCCGGCCGGCACCATCATTGCCCCGTTCGCCCCGCCGGTTCTTGTCCGATTCGGGCTTCATGGAGGAGTCATGCGAAAGGCTCTTGGTCTGTTACTGGGCGTCGCCCTGCTCTCGACGGCGTGCGGCGGTCGCAGCGCGTCGCCCACCTCTCCCTCGGGATCGTTCGATGGGTCGTCATCGCCGTCGGCCGCGACGATCAGCGGCACGGTGCAGGGCGGCGGCGCGAGCGCGCTCACTGCGGCCACCAATGGTGCGGCGCTCACCGGCGTCACCGTTTCCGTCGTCGGAACGTCGATCGGGTCGAGCGTCGACCCGGCGGGCCGCTTCACGCTGGTGAACGTGCCGCCGGGCAGCGTGCAGCTGCGGATCACCGGCGCGGGCACCGATGCGACCGTCACGCTCACCACGGTGCAGGCATCGCAAACCATCGAGGTGACGCTGGTCGTGACCGGCAACACCGCGTCAGTGGAGACCGAGCTGCGGAGAGGTGCGGGGGAATCGGAGCTCGAAGGACGCGTCGAATCGCTGCCGCCGACGACTCCTGCGCTGACGTTCGTCGCCGCGGGACGAACGGTGAAGACGGACGCTTCGACGCAGTTCTTCGACGGCAGCCTGACCCGCAGCTTCAGCGATCTGCGCATCGGCATGCGCGTGCACGTCAAGGGCCAGATGTCGGGCGACGCCTTTGCGGCCGTGAAGGTGGAGATGCAGAACTCGAGTCCCGCGGTGCCGGTCGAAGTGAATGGCGCGATCGACACCGTCGCCGGCAGCGCGTCGTCGTTCCAGTTCAAGATCGGCAGCCGGGTGATCCGGGGCGACAGCACGACGACGTTCTCGGGCAGCGGCCCGAGCGCCAGCGGCTTCACCCTGCTGAAGGAGGGCGTCCGCGTTGAGGTGAAGGGCGAGCAGCGCGACGGCTTCGTCTTCGCCACGCGGATTCACGTCGAGGGCAACGAGGACAACCACAACAATGACAACGATGACCACGGCAATGATGGTCAGCACGACGCGGGTGAAGTCGAAATGACGGGATCGCTGAGCGCGCTCGGCGGCGCGTGCCCGGCCATCAGCTTTGCGGTCGGAGGCGTGACCTTCCAGACCAGTGCCGCCACCAGGTTCGACGATGTGTCGTGCCCGGCGCTCAGGAACGGCGACCGGGTCGAAGTGAGGGGCACCCGCCGGAGCGGCGGCTCGATCGTCGATGCCACACGCGTGAAGAAGGACCACTGATCCACGCGGATGCACACGGACGCCGGGCCCCTCGGCTATCCCGTCGTCTTCCGGCTCCTCGCAACCGCGAGCGCCAGCACCACTGCGCCCCAGGCTGCCATCGCGGCGGCCTGGGGCCACAGCAGCTCCAGTCCGATCCCCTTCAGGAAGATGCCGCGGACGATCACCAGGAAGTAGCGCAGCGGTATCAGGTAGGTCGCGTACTGAATCACCCGCGGCATGTTCTCGATGGGAAAGATGAAGCCGGAAAGATAGATCATCGGCGTCAGGAAGAAGAAGGTCGCCGTCATCATCGCCTGCTGCTGCGTGTCGGACACCGTGGAGATGAACAGGCCGAGCGCGAGCGTACAGAGCACGTAGATCAGGCTCATCGCGATGAGCAGCGTCAGGCTGCCGCGCAGCGGCACCTCGAACCAGAACACGGCGACGGCGGTCACCAGAAACACATCGATCAACGCGATGACGCCGTAGGGCAGCAGTTTGCCGACGATCAGCTCCCATCGCCGGAGCGGCGTCACGTTCAACTGCTCGAGCGTGCCGAGTTCCTTCTCGCGCACGATCGCCATCGCCGCGAGATTGGCCGTCACGAGCAGCAGCAGCAGCGCGAGCACGCCGGGGATCATGAAGAAGCGGCTCTCGAGCTGCGGGTTGAACCAGATACGGATGCGTGTGTCGATCGCGGCGGGGCGCGGCCCGGCCGCGGCTGATGCGCGCGCGGTCAGCTCCTCGGCGTAGCCGCCGATGAGCGACGTCGCGTAGCCCAGGGCGACGGTCGTCGAATTCGAATCGCTGCCGTCGGCGACGACCTGCAGCGCCACCGGTGTCCCGGAGTGAATCGCGGCGCCGTAGCCCTGAGGAATCGCCAGCGCCACCCAGGCGCGGCCGCGCTGCAGATAGCCGTCGACGTCCGCCACCGTGGTCACGGTGTCGATGACCGTGAAGTTGCGCGACACGTCGAAGCGCGCGATGAGCGACCGGCTCTCGGGCGACCGGTCGCCGTCGGCGACGACGATCGGCACGTCCTTCACGTCGGTCGTCGCCGCATAGCCGAGCATCGTGAGCTGGATGATCGGCGCGACGATGACGATGCCGAACAGCCGCGGGTTCTGCCGCAGCTCGAGGAACTCCTTCCAGACCAGCCGTCGCAGTCGCATGTCTTACCGCCGCTTCCTATCGCGACTCCCGCGCGAGCCGCACCGAGGCGAGTCCGAGCATCACCGCCGCGTAGACGATCAGCGCGCCCATCTGCGGCAGCAGCAGCCAGATGGACGTTCCCTTCAGCACGATCCCCCGCAGCGCGATGAGAAAATAGCGCGCCGGAACGGCGTAGGTGACGATCTGCAGCGCCTGCGGCATGCTCGAGATCGGGAAGATGAACCCGGACAGCATCAGCGTCGGCAGAAACGACGACAGCATCGCCGCCTGAAACGCGACCTGCTGCGTGTCCGCGACCGTCGAGATCACCAGCCCGGTGCCCAGCGCGCCGGCAATGAACAGCGACAGCGCCACCAGCAGCGCGATCCAGTTGCCGCGCATCGGCAGCTCGAACAGCAGCATCGCGGCGAGCACGATCAGCGCCGCCGATGCCAGCGAAATCAGAAAGTACGGAATCGTCTTGCCGACGACGAACGAGAACGTGTCGATCGGCGCCATCCGCACCTGCTCCATCGTCCCGACTTCCTTTTCGCGGACGATCGAGATGGCCGTGGAGATGACGGCGGTGATCATGAGGATGTAGGCGATGAGGCCCGGCACGAGGAACAGGGTGCTGCGAAGCTCGGGGTTGTACCAGATGCGCGGCTCGACGGAGACCGGCGGTGGCGAGGGCGCCGCCGCCGGCGCGAACGTCGCGCCGGCGCTCCGGATGATGTTCGCCGCATACCCCATCACCGTCGTTGCCGTGTTGGCGTTCTCGCCGTTGATAATCACCTGCACTTCGGGCGCTTGGCGCCGCGCGAGATCGCGGCCGAACCCCTCGGGGATGATCAGCACGGCGCGCGCGTGGTTGAGATCCAGCAATCGATCGATCTCGTCCGGCGAGTACGCGTCGGCGACGCGGTCGAAGTAGCTCGAGTTCACGAACGCGGACACGAGGGCGCGGCTCTCGGGCGTCCCGTCGCGGTCCTGGACCGCAAGCGTGACGTGGCGGATGTCCCAGTTGAGCGCGTAGCCGTAGAGCAGCAGGAAGAACGCGGGCACGAAGACGAGGATCAACAGCGTCCGCCGATCCCGCGAGATCTGCCGCAGTTCCTTGCGTCCGACCGCGAACGCCTTCCTCATGCCGCCGTTCCTCTGGCCGCCGCGTTGGCGCGATCGATGACGTCGAGAAACACGTCCTCGAGCGAGGGGGCGACGGTCGCGACCGCTTCGACCTGAATGCCCTGCGCGCGAAGGCGATCGGCAACCGCGTCGGCGCTGACGGCGGGATCGCGCAACACCGCGTGCACGGCGGTGCCGAAGAGACTCGTCTTCTCGACCGCTGGCATCGCTTCGAGCAGGCGCATCGCGTCGACCGCCTGGTCGGCGCGAATCTCGACGATCGGCCGGCCCGCGAACACCTGCTTCACCTCGGTGGGCGTGCCCATCGCCGCGAGCCGGCCGGCGTGAATGAGCGCGACGCGGTGGCAGCGCTCCGCTTCGTCGAGGTAATGCGTGGTGACGAGAACGGTCACGCCCGCCTGCGACAACGCGTCGATGAGCCGCCAGAACTGCCGCCGCGAGATCGGATCGACGCCGCCGGTCGGTTCGTCGAGAAACAGGATCGCCGGCTCGTGCAGGATCGCGCAGCCGAGCGCCAGCCGCTGCCGCCAGCCGCCCGCGAGGTCGCGCGCGAGCGTCGTTTCCCGCCCGGCGAGCCCGGCCATGTCGATGACGAACCTGCGTCGCTCGGCCAGCCTGGCCTCAGCGAGACCGTAGATCCCGCCGAAGAAGCGGATGTTCTGGTCGACGGTCAGGAGCTCGTAGAGCGAGAACCGTTGCGACATGTAGCCGATGCGCACCTTCACGCTCTCGGGATTCCTGCGCACGTCGATGCCGCCAACCGTCGCGGTGCCCGACGTCGGCTGCAGCAGGCCGCAGAGCATGCGGATTGTCGTCGACTTTCCCGCGCCGTTGCTGCCGAGGAAGCCGAAGATCTCGCCGGTGCGGACGTCGAAGCTCACATCGTCGACGGCGACGAACTGACCGAAGCGGCGGGTGAGCTGCCGCACTTCGATGGCATTGGCGGTGGCGGCGGCACTCATGGCGGTCACTTTCCGAGCACGCGCTGAAGGCGCGCCTCGGCGAGCCGCACGCCGGCGATGGCGCGCGTGCGATCGAGTTCCGCCTGCAGTCGGGCGACCTGCGCTTCGAGCACGTCGGTGCTGGTCGCGACGCCGACGCGATAGCGTTCGCCGACAACGCGTTCGGCTTCGGCGGCGGCGCCCACCTCGTCGTCGGCGGCGGTGATGGCCTGGCGGCTGGACGCGAGTTCGAGGCGGCGCTGCTCGATCTCGAAGGTGACCTGGCGGTCGAAGTCCTCGGCCCGGGCGCGCACGGCACGCGCGGTGGCGCGGGCCTCGCCGGCTTCGGCGGCGCGGCGTCCGGCGTCCCAGAGCGACCAGGTGAGGTTGACCGAGACGTCCCATGACGGCCGCCACTCGGCGACGCGCGGGAAGATGCGGGGATTCGGCCGGGCGTAGTCGTAGCCGCCGGCGATCGCGATCTGGGGACGGGCGGTGGCGTCGATGGCCTGGGCACGCGCTTCGGCGGCCTGCTCGCGGCGCGCGAGGGCCCGGCGCTCCGGGCGGGAAAGTGTGACAGTCACACTTTCCGGAACTGTGACTGTCACGCTTTCCGGAACTGTGACTGTCACACTTTCCGGCGCGCGTGGGTCGGGGGGTGGGACGCGCGGCTCGAGGCGGGCCGCGGTCACCCCCGTGAGACGCCGCAGATCCGCCTCCGCGATGGCGCGCTGGTTCGACGCCTCCAGCGCCAGCAGCCGTTGATGCGACTGCTGCGCCTCGGCTGACGAGACGTCGTTCGGCGCGATCAGGCCCGACGCCAACCGGCTCCGCAGATCCGTCACCTGCGCGCCAATCGCCTCGAGCGACCGCGC
>JABFWM010000690.1 GCA_013362195.1 Acidobacteriota bacterium | reverse complement strand
ACGTAGCCGACGCGCAGTCCCCGCGCCGCCGCGGTCGCGTCGAAATCGAGCCGGCTCGCCAGGCTCGACTCGTCGCCGGCGTCGGGCCCGGCGATCGCCTGCAGGACGAGCATCGCGTCTTCCACGGTCCGCGTCATCGGCCCGAGCTTGTCGAGCGACCAGCACAAGGTCATCGCGCCGGTGCGCGCCACGCGGCCGAACGTCGGCCGCAGGCCCGTGACGCCGCATCGCATCGCGGGCGCGACGATGCTGCCGCCCGTCTCGCTGCCGACGGAAAAGGCGACGAGCGCGGCGGCGGTCGCCGCGCCGGGGCCGGCGCTCGAACCGGAGGCGCCTTCCTCGAGCAGCCACGGGTTCATCGTCTGGCCGCCGAACCAGATGTCGTTGAGCGCCAGCGCACCGAGACTGAGCTTCGCGACGAGGACGGCGCCGGCTTCGGTCAGGCGCCGCACCACCGCCGAGTCCGTCGAGGGCACGCGATCGCGGAACGGCTCGGCGCCATAGGTCGTGGCAATTCCGGCCGTGTCGAGCAGGTCCTTCACGCCGTAGGGAATGCCATGCAGCGGACCGCGATAGTGTCCGGCCGCGATCTCGGCATCGGCGTGTTTCGCCTGCGCGAGCGCGCGCTCTTTCGTCACCGTGATGACCGAGCGCAGCCGCGCGTCGAACTGTTCGATGCGGCGCAGGTAGATGCTGGTCAGACGCTCGGAGGTCAGCGCCCTGCGTTCGATCCAGCGCGAGAGGCTGGTCACCGGCGCGAAGGCGATGTCTGCGTCGCTCGACGGGAGCGGCGGGGCGTCGGCGGCGCTGCGGACGAAGCGATCGCGTGACGGCCCCTCGGCACGTCCGGAAAATACGGGATTCCAGATCGTCGCCGGCGCCGTCCCGGCCTCGAGCGCGACCTTCCGCGGCCCGGTGCGCCGCTCGAGCAGCGGCGCCATGGATCGCCGCCAACTGGCAGCAGCCATCTCGCGCTCGGCGGCCGTCAGCGTCACCTGCGCCAGCTTTTCGGCTTCCGCGAAGGTTGCGGCGCTCACTGGCGGTCCCGACAGAGGACCGGTGCCGAACGTTGGCGGCGCCCCGGGTGTGGACGGCGGCGTCCCCGCCTGCGCGTCCGCGTGACGTGCCATGCCGGAGGCAACGGTCGCCATGGAGGCGGTGATCAGGAACTGGCGGCGCGTATTCATGGCGACCTGGAGATCACAAGGGCGGCTTCATTCACCGCAACGGGCTACGGCTCACCACCAAGCTCACGAAGGTACGCAGAGCACGAAGAACATGTTTTCCGTACTTCTTTGATGTGGTCTGCGTCCCTTGTGACCTTTGCGATGACGCATCGGTCGTGCAGGGAACGCGCTACTTCAGTCGCGCCTCAATCGCCGGGAGCGCGGCGATCAGCACGTCGCCGACCGCCTGCAAGCTGCCGGCGGCCACGCGATCGAGGCGATCGTCGGGCTGGTGCCAGGCGGCGTACTCGAGATCGATGATGTCGACCGACGGAATGCCGGCCGCGAGGAACTCGAGGTGATCGTCCTCGATCGGGGTGTGCGCGTCGAGGAACTCGGGCCGTTTCAGGCGATGGGCGGCGTCCCAGATCGCGTCGGTCAGCCAGCCCGTGGAGTTCTGCTCGCGGCGGATCGTCAGCTCGCGATCGCCAATCATGTCGACGAGGATGAACGCGCGGATGTCCTGCACCGCGTTCGTGCGGCGGGCCTCCTGCACGTAGTAGCGGCTGCCGTAGGTGTGATCGGTGCCGCGCCACTCGACGACCGCTTCCTCGCCGTCGAGAAACAGCAGCTCGATCGGCAGCGCGTTGGTGCGGCCCTTCAACGCGCGCGCGAGCTCCAGGAGGAACGCGGCGCTCGACCCGCCGTCGCTCGCGCCGACGAAGGCAAACTCCCGGAACAGCTTCGTATCGTAGTGGCCGCCGATGACCAGGCGGCCGCGGCCCCGCGCCGCGCCCGGGAGCGTCGCGCGCAGATTGACCATGGGCACCGGGCCGAGCGGCGTCGCGGCCTCGAACCGCTGCTCGTCCACCGTGAGCCCCGCCGCCGTGAGCTGCCGCTTGATGTACTCGCGCGTCTGCTGGATGCCGGGTGAGCCGGACGGGCGCGGGCCGATTGCGACGAGCTGCCGGAGATCTTCGTAGGCGCGGCCGCTGTCGAACGCCGGACCGATCGCACCGGCGCCGACGCCGGCGGCCAACGTGATCAGCAGGACCCTCAGCGCGGGGGTCACGCGCGTCGTTCCCTGGGCACGTAGTCGCGCCGCGCCCGCCCGACGTAAATCTGCCGCGGCCGCGCGATCTTCTGATCGGGATCGGTGAGCATCTCTTCCCACTGCGCGATCCAGCCGGCCGTGCGCGGGATGGCGAACAGCACCGGGAACATGTCGACGGGGAAGCCCATCGCCTGGTAGATGAGGCCGGAATAGAAATCGACGTTTGGATACAGCTTCCGCGAGACGAAGTACTCGTCCTCCAGCGCGATCTTTTCCAGCTCCAGCGCGATTTCGAGCAGCGGGTTCTTGCCGGTCACCTCGAAGACGCTGTCCGCGACGCGCTTGATGATCTTGGCGCGCGGATCGTAGGACTTGTAGACGCGGTGCCCGAAGCCCATGAGCCGGCCTTCTCCGCCCTTGACGCGCTTGATGAAGGCGGGGATGTTCTGCATCGAGCCGATCTCGTTCAACATGCGCAGCACCGCTTCGTTGGCGCCGCCGTGCAGCGGCCCGTAGAGCGCCGCCGTCGCGCCGGCCATCGCCGAGTACGGATCCGCCTGCGAGCTGCCGATGGTGCGCATCGTCGTCGTGCTGCAGTTCTGCTCGTGATCGGCGTGCAGGATGAAGAGGACGTCGAGCGCGTGTTCGAGCACGGGGTCGGGCTGGTAGCGTGCCTCCGTCATGCGGAACAACAAATTGAGGAAGTTCCCCGCGTAGCTCAGGTCGTTGTCCGGCTGGTTGTAGGGCCGGCCGATCGAGTGGCGGAACGCATACGCCGCAATCGAGGGCGCCTTCGCGATCAGGCGAATCGTCTGCAGGCGGCGCGACGCCTCCGAGAAGATGTCTTTCGCGTCCGGG
This sequence comes from Acidobacteriota bacterium, assembly GCA_013362195.1. Taxonomy (GTDB): domain Bacteria; phylum Acidobacteriota; class Vicinamibacteria; order Vicinamibacterales; family 2-12-FULL-66-21; genus QHWT01. The sequence goes on along the minus strand of JABFWM010000690.1, from coordinate 2,440 downwards.
TAGAACGTCGACAGCGCGCCGACCGTGCTGAGAAACATGCCCATCGGATGTGCGTCGTGGCGGAACCCTTCCATCAGCTTGGCGATGTTCGTGTGCAGCATCGTGTGCCGCATGATCTCGCCCGACCACTCGGCGTACTGCGCCGCGGTGGGGAGCTCGCCAAAGAGGAGCAAGTACGCGGTTTCGAGGAACCCGCTGCGCTCGGCCAGCTGCTCGATCGGATAGCCCCGGTACTCGAGGATGCCCTTGTCGCCGTCGATGAAGGCAATCGCGCTGCGGCACGCGGCGGTGTTCATGAACGCGGGGTCGTAGGTCATCATTCCGAATTCATCCGACGTGACCTTGATCTGTCGGAGGTCGGTGGCGCGGATGGTGCCTTCCTGAATCGGAATCTGGTACTGCCGGCCGGTGCGGTTATCGGTAATGGTGAGGGTGTCGGCCATAAAAGGGGTGCGCTACTCCTCGTCCGGGCTGTCGTCGGGCAGCGGGGCCTCTTCCGGCACGCGGTACTCTCCGCCCAGCCACTTCCCGAGATCGGCCATCTTGCAGCGCTCGCTGCAGAACGGCCGCCACGCGGGATCGATCGGCTGACGCCGGCAGTACACGCACAAGGGTTCCGGTGTGCGCAACCCGGCTATTCTATCGGATCTTTACGTGTGGTCGCCGGCGTGATGGCGCACGTCGCGCGCCGACACCATGAAGATGACGTCTTCGGCGACGTTGGTGGCGTGATCGCCGATGCGCTCGAGGTGGCGCGAGACGAGAATGAGGTCGAGCGAGGGTTCGATGGTCTGCGGCGCCGACAGCATGACGGTGAGCAGGTCGCGAAACACCTGCGTCTTCAGCCCGTCGAGGACATCGTCGCGATCCAGCACCGCCTGCGCGAGCGTGGTATCGCGGCGAACGTAGGCGTCGAGCGCGTCGCGCAGCATGCCTTGCGCGATCTCCGCCATCCGCGGAATGTCGATGAGCGCCTTGACCGGCGGGTGCTGCAGGTAGCGGACGGCCGCTTCCGCGATGTTGACCGCGAGATCGCCGACCCGTTCGAGGTCGGTGTTGATCTTCACCGCCGACATGATGGCGCGCAGGTCCACCGCCATCGGCTGGTGCAGCGCCAGCATCTTGAAGCAGCGGCTGTCGATTTCGATGTGCAGTTCGTTGATCGGTCCGTCGCCCGCGAGCACCGCGTCGACCGCGGCGGGATCCCGGTCGACCAGCGCGTTCACGGCGGAGCGCACCCGGTCCTCGGCGAAGCCGCCCATCTCGAGCAGCCGCGCCTTGAGCTGTTGAAGCTCCTCCTGAAAGTGGGGGACGGTTGATGTCGCCACGCGCCTCGACTCCTTGCGTCCGCTGATCCGGCCTATCCGCAGCGTCCGGTCACGTAGTCTTCCGTCAGCTTCTCCGTCGGGTTCGTGAAGATGCGATCGGTCGGACCGAATTCCACGAGCCGCCCCAGCCAGAAGAACGCCGTGTGATCGGAGACGCGCGCCGCCTGCTGCATATTGTGCGTCACGATGACGACGGTGTAGTCGGATTTGAGCTGAAAGATCAGCTCCTCGATCCGCTGCGTCGCGATCGGATCCAGCGCCGACGCCGGTTCGTCCATCAGCAGCACGTCCGGGCGGATCGCCAGCGCCCGGGCGATGCACAGCCGCTGCTGCTGCCCGCCTGACAGCGCCAGCGCCGGCTCGTGCAGGCGATCCTTGACTTCGTCCCAGATCGCCGCCGCCCGCAGGCTCTCCTCGACGAGCCCCTGGAGCTCCGAGCGATTACGGGCCATGCCGTTCAGGCGCAGGCCGTAAGCGACGTTCTCGAAGATCGACTTCGGAAACGGGTTCGACTTCTGAAACACCATCCCGACGCGGCGCCGCAGCGCCACGACGTCCGTGCCGCGCTCGTGGATGTTGCGGCCGTCGATGAGCACGTCTCCCTCGACGCGCGTGCCCGCGATGATGTCGTTCATCCGGTTCAGCGTGCGCAGGAACGTGCTCTTGCCGCAGCCGGACGGTCCGATGAACGCGGTGACGCGATTCGCGGGAATGACGATGTTGATGTCCTCGAGCGCGCGCTTCGCGCCGTAATAAAAGCGCAGGTCGTGAACGACAATCTTGTCGGTCCCCGCCGTGTGGGGCGCCGGGCCGCGGGTTGCCAGCGCGGCACGAACGTCGGGCGCGTGAACGGAGCGCTCGGGAGCGGCGGGAGCGGGCGCAGCCATGCCCCATGCTAGAGGCGGTCGGGTTTCAGGCCGGTTACAGCCGTGTAACGACCGTGTAACTTGTCGCGCCGATCAGTCCGCCCGCACCGCGACCGGTGCGGGTGCGTCGGACTCTGCCAGGAAGGCCGCGATCTGGCGCCGCAGTTCGTCCTGGATGACCTCGATCTTCCGCCGCGCGTCGAGGACGCGGAACCCGAACTCGTCAGCCATCGACGTGTACTCCTT
>JABFWM010000305.1 GCA_013362195.1 Acidobacteriota bacterium | reverse complement strand
TGTGCGCCCGTCTGGAAGTTGAACACGGCGCTCCGGTTCACGTTCGTCCACTGATCGGTGTTGAACGCGTTGTACAGCTCCGCGCGGAGCTGCAGCCGGCGCGTGCCACCGACCGGGATGTTCTTGAAGAACGAAATGTCCCAGTTCATGAAGCCGGGCCCCAGGTATTCGTCACCCTTCGCGTTCCCCAGGCGGTTCGGATCGGACGGCGGCTGGACGCAGTCGGGGTTGAACTGGTGCGAGAACGACCGGTCGCCGCGCGCGATATTCGGATCGCAGACGATGTCGGGCCGGCTGGAGCCGAGGTTGAACGCGCTTGGCGCATCGATGGCCCCGGTGCCGCTGAGGGTGCCGGTCGGCACGTTGGTATACGAGTAGGTGAACCCGGTGTAGGTGCCGCTGAAGACCGAGGTGATCCCGGAGATCTGCCAGTTGTCGAGGATCGCCTTCGCCACCTGGTTGTCCCAGATCGCGCCGATGCCGGGCACGTCGTAGGCGTAGCTCACCGTCAACGTGTGCGGACGCCGTCCATTCGCGGCGTAGTTGCGGGCGCGGTTGTCCTCGACGAAGGGGTCGATCGCGCCGAGCGTGTTGTTCACGAGCTGGTAGGTGTAGGCGACGCCGAACGCGAGCCCTTCCGGCCCGCGCCGGCGGGTGCCGGAGAACTGCAGCGAGTGGTAATCGGAGTAGCCGGTGAACTCGCGGTTCTGGATGCGGCCGTAGCCGCGATACGGGCGCAGGAAGTCGTTCGGCAGCGGCTGCACGACGCCGCCGACGACGTTGGTCGGGTCGAGGCTCGAGGGCTGGTAGGCGCATCCGTAGCCGCAGCCGTTGATGTCGCGCGTGATCAGCTGGTTGCGCGCGGCGTTGCCGACATACGCGACGTCGCCGACGAAGCGCCAGCCGAGATCGCGCTGCACGCCGAGGCTCCAGTTGTAGACCACCGGCGGCGTGAACTGCTCGATGCGGCGGACCGCGGTCGGCGTCGCGGTGAGCGGGCTGGCCAGCAGCTCGCTGATCGTCGTGTAGTTGGTGGTGAACGTCTGCAGCAGCGGCGGCAGCTCGACGAGATCGAGAATGTTGTCGTCGGCGTACCGATCGTAGAACGTGCCCGCGCCGCCGCGAATCGAGGTCTTGCCGTCGCCGGTCAGGTCCCACGCGAAGCCGAGGCGCGGCGCGATCCGGAACGCGGCGCTCCGCTGCGGGGTGCCGTCGTACACCGCCATGCCGTTCGTGAAGGTGCCGGTGTTCGGCACGAGACGGCCGAGATAGACGAGCGGGAAGACTTCGCCGGTCACGGGGTTCACCGCGCGGCGTCCCCGCGCGGTGCTGATCGGCTGGAACAGCAGCGGCGCACTCGACGCGGCGAACTGCGTCGGCTCGAACTGCGCGACCTGGTCGCCGTGGCTCTCGGTCGGCGTGATGTAGTAGAAGCGCAGGCCCGCATCGATGGTGAAGTTCCGCTTCAGCCGCCAGTTGTCCTGCGCGTACCACTCGGTGTTGTAGAAGAGCGCGTGCGCCGAGGGATGGCCGTTTGCCTCCTGGTACTGCGTGACGGCGCCGAGCAGCGCGTTCGCGAACCCGACGTTCGTGTTCAGCGGGTTCGATCCATCCACGTTGAAGCTGAGCGCGCCGTTGAAGGTCGAGGAGCGCTGTGCCGGACGCGTGGTGTGTTCGACGAAGATGCCGGACTTGATGTTGTGCGAGCCGAGGATCTTCGTCACGTTGCCCGACACATTGAACAGCGTGTTGAAGCCGAAGAACGGCCAGCGGCTCTCGACGTTGAACTGTGCGACATTGCCGGGCAGGGTGCCGTTGAACGTCGCCTGCGGCATCGAGTTCAGCGGGTTCGCCTCCGGGAAGAACTGGCGGAAGCTCGGCAGCACGAGGGTGCGATCGTTGGCCTCCTTCGACGCCTCGTCGAGCGGACTCGTGTACTGATGCGCCCAGTTCACGCCAATCGTGAACTCCGAGAACGTCGTCGAATTGAACGTGTGCAGCAGCGTGTTCACGTAGCTGATCGTGTCGATCTCGTACTTGCTCGGCTGCTGCGGCCACCCGGCGGCCGTCGATCCGAGGAACGAGACGCCGCCCGCTCGTTTCTCGTAGCCCCACTGCAGGCGCCCGTACATCGTGGTGTTGCGCGCGGCGTTCCAGTCCATGCGCAGCACCTGGTCGTTGCGCGGCCAGTCCTGCACGGTCTGGAACGTGTAGTTGTACTGATTGGCGCCGGTCGGATCGGTGGCATTCGGCTGCGGGAACAGGTTCAAGAGCGCCTGGCCGACCGGGTCGATGCGGTTGGCGGGAATCACGTTGCCGGCGAAGCACGCATCGCCGCCCGACTGGCTGTTGCACGTGCCGGACAGGAGCGGATCGCGGATGTAAATCAGCTGGCCCCGGCTGTCGAAGGTCTGCGAGAAGTCGCCCTGGCGCTCGCGCGCGGTGGGCATCCGGCGCTGGTTGACGCCGCCGGGATCCGTGCGCGACAGGATGTCCTGCGAGAAGAAGAAGAACAGCTTGTTGCGGCCGCGATTGAAGTTCGTCCCGGGAACCAGCACCGGGCCGCCGAGCGTCCACGCCTCGTTGTCGAAGGTGTAGAGCGGCGGTTTGCACAGCGCCGTCTGGCCGAGGCCGCACTGCTGACGGCGCTGGAACTCGTTGCCGTTCCACGCATCGTCGCGCTTGTAGTAGGCGGCGCTGCCATGAAAATCCTTCGTGCCGGCGCGCGTGACCACGGTGATGGTCGCGCCGGAGCTGCGGCCGTACTCCGCCTGGAAGTTCGACGTCTGCACGCGCACTTCACCGATCGAATCGAGCGCCGGCGCGGCGTAGTTGCCACTGTTCGACCCGGTGTCCTTGTTGGTGACGCCGTCGTAGGAGAAATTGAAGCCGCCGCTGCGGCCGTTGATGGAGAGGCCGCCCATGCTGCCCCAGCCCGGCGCCTCACGCGCGCTCGTGTCGATGACGCCGGGCAGCAGCTTGAGGTAGCCGGCGAAGTCGCGCCCCTTCAGCGCGAGGTCTTCGATCTGCTGGCGCTCGATGACGGCCGACCGCGCCGCGTTGGTGGTCTGCACCAGCGCCGCCTCGGCCTGCACGGTGACCTGCTCGTTCAAGGTGCCGACTTCGAGGGCAATCGTCCGCAGCGCCAGGCGCTCGGTGGCCCCGACCTTGATGCCCTTCTGCTCGTAGGTCTTGAAGCCGCTCATCGACACGGTGATGTCGTAGGTGCCGGCGAGCAGATCGGGAAAGACGAAGGCGCCGTCGGCGCCGGTGACGGTCTCCCGGGTCTGATTCGTGCCCGCGTTCTTGAGCACGACGGTAACGCCGGGCATGACGCCGCCGCCGGCGTCCGCGACGGTGCCCGAAAGCTGACCCGTCAACCCTTGTGCAGCGGACGGTGCCGAGCCTGCCGTGGCCAGACACACCACGGCCAGGACGATTCTTGCGAACCAACGTTCCACGACCCCCTCCTCCTCCTTGACGCGAACCGTTGCGCGGCGCACGAGCGAGCCTCCGCCTGAGCGGATCCGTCGCGCGCAACGTGCGCGGAGCCTACCGGCGGGTACCGGCGGGTGTCAAAAACAAGCCGACGCCCGAGGTATTTATCGAACTGTCAAACGCCGGGTGAAATAACTAAATGCCGGCACACCAGGACGTTACCCCCCGTTTCTGACCGCTGGGGCACCGCGTTGGACGCTGTTGACGTTTTGCGTTGCGCAACGCTTACCTGCCCAGCGGTGCCCTGGTAGCGCATCCCGGTTCATGGTGTGACGCCAAAGCAGTAGAGCGTGCCGTCGTAGGTGCCGAGGTACACCCGGCCGTTGACGACCGTGATGCCGGAAAAATGATTCCACTGGTGCATCTGCTCGCCGCTCGACCACAGTTCCTTACCGGTCTGCGCGTCGAGCGCGTAGATGACCGCGCGCGTGCCCTTCGACGCGCGGATCGTCGAATCGAACTGGAGGCCGACGTCGGGGAACGCCTGCCCGGTGTATTCGCCGCTGCCGTAGCCGAACACCATCCCGTTGACGACGATGACCGGTTCACCGCGATGCATGTCGCGCGAGACCCATGCGGGCGTCAGTTCGAGCGCGCCGTCGCGATCGGCCAGCGTGAACGCCGCCACCCCGCCTTCCTGTGGCGTCGGCGTGTTCATGATCGGCGCCTTGAACCGCGAATGCACCGGACCCCAGAACGGCGCGAGCACCCAGCGCGTGCCGCGCTCGTCTTCCCACGTCGACAGCGCGCCCCAACTGCCGGCGTCCTGGAAATCGACGTCTTCGTTGCAGAACAGGTCCGTCTTGAAGAGCGGCGTCTGGTGATCGGCGCCGCCGAGCGACGCCGGATCGAGCAGGTAGATGCGGCACTCCTTGCCGGAGGCCGCCATCAGCTCGCGTCCCTTGTAGGTGAAGATCGTCGGCGTGTTGTTCGGATCGAGATCGCGCTTGCGCAGCCAGTCCCAGTTCCGCGGCGTGTAGTAGTCCTTCAGCCGCAGCTTGTCGCCGTCGATCGTGACGCCGATGACGCTGTTGGCGTAGCGCGGCGGATCGCTCGCGGGATCGTAGACGCCGTCACCGGTCGTCGAATACGCGTTCCCGTGCGAATCGATCACCGCCCCTCGTCGTCCCCAGGCGCCGCCGCTGCCGGCGTTGTAGGTCATCACGGTATGCGACGGATCGTCGAGCTTCACGGCGGCGATCGAGATGCCCGCATAGGTGTCGGCCATCCAGACCGTGTTGCCCACGAGGTTCAGCGCCCAGCCCTTGCCGGCGTGGAACATGAACGGCGGCTGCAAGTCGGTGCCGTCGGCCGCGTTGAGCGTGTGCAGCGTGCCGTCGCCGGTGACAAAGTAGATCGGCCGTCGGCCCTGCGCGTCGGGCGGTCCGATGACCGGCGTGTCACTGCTGCCGCCCGGGCGAAGGAACCCGAGGTGCCGCGGGTCGCGTGGCTGCGGTTGTCCTCCACCCCCGCCGCCGCGTCCTGCCGGCTGTTCGTAGGTCCAGTGCTTCTGCCACAGGACCTTGCCGGTCTCGACGTCGAAGGCATAGAGGTTGTCGGAGATGCCGGCGACGAAGCCGACCTGCTTCGGGCCATTCGTCGTCGGCAGCTGCCCGACGACGAGCACGGGCATCAGCGAATGGAGGGCACGCGGCTCATTGTCGGTCTGCAGCTTCCACAACAACTTGAGTGAGCCGACGTTGGCCTTGGTGAGGATCTGCTCGTCGCGGTTCCATCCCGTCCGCTGGTTGTCGCCGCCGTCGGTGAGCCAGTCGACCAGCTGCGGCGCGTGCGACGACGGCTGCGTCTGCGCGCCGAGCGGCGCGATCACGGCGCATGCGAGTGCGGCGATTGCCGCGCGAGACCAGAATGCCTTCATGAACGTGTTCCCTCGAATCTTCCGCCTGAAGGCGGAAGCTGCAGCAGTCAACGCAAAGAGGCGCGGCACCTTCAGCCAGCCCGCCCGCGACAACCCCGAAACGCTCTTCGCCCTTCGCCCTTCGCCCTTCGCCCTTCAGCGT
>JABFWM010000172.1 GCA_013362195.1 Acidobacteriota bacterium | reverse complement strand
TCACGCTGCCCGTTGAACCGGTCCCTACGATCAACTTCGGCGTGAACTTCGGCTCGCGGATTGCCATCTCGCGCGACGCCCAGCGCCTCGCCTACGTGTCGAGCCACGGCAACAGCACCAAGGTGTACCTGCGCCAGTTCGCGATGACGTCGGCGCGTGCCGTCGAGGGCACCGAGGGCGCGACGGGCGTGTTCTTCTCTCCGAGCGGCGATGAAGTCGGGTTCTTCGCGAACGGCAAGATGCGGCGCGTCAACGTGCGGGGCGGCGCGTCGTCGTACATCTGCGACGTCGCGGCGAGCGCGGGCGCGACGTGGGGCGACGACGGCACGATCATCTTCGCGCCGACGCCCGAGTCCGTGCTGGCGCGCGTGCCCGCGTCGGGCGGCACCCCGCAGCCGGTGACGAGGTTGAGAGGTGCGGAAACCAGCCATCGGTGGCCGCACTTCCTGCCCGGCGCCGAGGCGATCGTGTACACCGCCGGGGACGGCAACGACTTCTCCGCGCCGAAGATCGTCGTCGAGTCGCTGACCACGCATCAGCGCACCGTGCTCGCCGACGGCAGCTACCCGCGCTACGACAACGACGGTCACATCGTGTTCATCCGTGACATCACGCTGCTGGCGCTGCCGTTCGACGCCGTCCGCCTCGAGGCGCACGGCAAGCCGGCGGCGATTGCCACCGACGTCCGCATGAGCAGCGCCAGCGGCGCGGCGCTGTTCGACGTCTCCGGCTCGACGCTCGTCTACCGCACCGTGAGTACGCTCGTCTCGGAACGGGTCCTGACATGGGTGGGCATGGATGGAGCAGAGGAGGTCGTCGCCCCGTTCGACCCCCGCCCCTTGCTGCAGCCGCGGCTGTCCCCGGACGGCACCCGCGTCGCGTTCAGCGTCGGCGAGCTGGCGTCGGACCGCGACCTCTGGACCTACGACTTCCTGCACCAGACCCTCACGCACCTGACGTTCGAGTCGGGCGAAGACGAGACCGCGGTGTGGAGTCCCGACGGTCAACGCATCGCCTACAGCGCCGGCCGCACCGGTCAGCCGCGGATGATTCTCACGATGCGCGCCGAGAGCGGCGCCAAACCCACGCTGCTCTGCAGCGCCGCCCACATCGCGCACGTCAGCGACTGGTCGCCGGACGGGCGGGTGATTGCCTGGACCGAGTTCCTTCCGAATGGCACCGCGGAGATTCGCACCGTCGACGCCCTGGGATCGGGCGCGGTTCGCACGATCGTCAGCGGTCCGTTCAACGCGCGCGGCGCGGTGTTTTCGCCGAACGGCAGATGGATCGCCTTCGCGTCGAACGAAAGCGGCCGGGACGAAATCTACGTGCAGCCCTATCCCGGTCCGGGACGCCCGTGGCGCATATCCACCAGCGGCGGGCAGGAACCGGCGTGGTCGGCCGACGGCACGTCGGTGTTTTACCGGGGCGATGACCACATGAAGTCCGTCGGCGTGCAGACCGAGCCGGCTTTCAACAAGCTGCAGGCGAGGTCCCTGTTTCGCGATATCTACGAGAGCGAGCACCGCACGGACCGCAACTACGACATTTCGGCGGATGGCACGCGGTTCCTGATGCTGAAGAGCGCGCGCCCGTTTCCTCCGGCCGAACTCTCCGTCGTCCTGAACTGGCACACGATGCTGGCGCCCAACCGCTGAGCGCGGCGGCGCCGGTCAGTTCGGCTGCAGGGTGCGCGCCCAGTTCACGACGACATTCAGCGGCAGCGTTTGTGGATCCCCGAGCGGCGCGAGCACCAGGAACCGCTGACCCGAGGCGTCGATGTCGTATCGACTCGCGTAGGGCCCGACGAACCGCGTCCCGCCGATCCGGAACAGCGGACGCGGCTCGCCCGGACGGAGATCGCCTTCCATGTGAACCGCGACCGACATCAGCATGCCGTCCTGGCCGACGTAGAACAGTTCGCGGCCGTCGGCGCTCCAGTGCGGATCGGATCCCCCGCCGACCGAGATCGGCAGGCGGCGCCGCTCGCCGTCGAGGAGCGTGGCAAACACCTCCGGTGCTTCCGATGACGAGAACGAGGTGTAGGCAAGCCATCGGTTGTCCGGCGACAGACGGCCCTGTACTTCGTCGTCGCGCGTGCTGACGAGCGGATACGATGTGCCTGGCCGATCGACCGGCGCGGCGCGGATGTCCCAGCCCTTGGAATCCGTGTCGGTGTGATAGACGACGAAGCCCCGGCCGCGATGCCAGTCGGTCGGGTACTTTCCCTCTTCGGAGCTGAGAAGAAGCTGTTCGGCGCCTGGGCGATCGCGCATGGTGATGAACAGATCGTGCACCCGCTCGCGGTTCGACCGAAACACGAGCCGCATCGCGTCGGGCGCCCAGATCGGCGAGGCATCCGTTTCGCGCGTCGAAGTGAGGCGGGTGTCGTTGCCGCGCTGCAGCTCCAGCACGTGAATGTCGGGACGATCGCTGTGCGTCTCGGCCCGGGCGACGGCAAGAGAGCGGCCGTCCGGCGACAGCTGAAAGTCGACATACCGGCCGCGATCGGCGGCAACGCCCAGTGTTCGCCCCGCGCGATTCATCCAGACGAGTTGTCCGGCGGAGGCGTTCCGTGCGTACGCGAGCACGCCGGTCGCGGACGCGGAGAACGCGCCGTAGAAGTTGCTGGACCAGCCGATGTCGGTGACGAGCGGCACCGCGTCGCCCGTGAGGCGCCGCTGTGACACATCGAGCGTTCGCGACATCAAGGCGCCGTCCGCCACGTAGAGCACCTGCCCGGGCGGCGCGTAGACGGCGCCGAAATCCGACGCGACGAGCAAAGTGCGCTCGGGGCTGTCGAGGCGCCCGAGGTAGACGCCGGCGGCACCGCGATCGGCATGACGCACCACGAACAGGAAGTGCCGTCCGTCGGGCAGGAACTGCGGCCAGCGCTGTGTGACGTCACCGGGCGCTGGCGTGGTGGCTTCGGCGAGACCGCTGCCATCGGCGTTGACCCGGAGGATCCCGCCGGTTGGCAGCGGCGCAAAGAGGATGACGTTCCCGGTGCTCCAGGTTCCCCCACGCGGCCCTGGCGCGTCGGCGACCGGACGCGCGGGTCCGCCGTTCAGATCGATGCGCCGGAGCTCCCGGTCGGCGAAGAACGCAAGCGATCGACTGTCGGGCGACCAGAACGGGTAGGTGCCGTTGGTCGTGCCGGGAAGCCGATAGGGCGTCGGTGAGTCCCTGCGGCGAATCCAGATCTGCGACACGTCGTCCGCGGCGGTGGCGACGAACGCCAGCATGGTGCCGTCGGGCGAGAGCGCGAGCTGCGCGCTGCTCGTCGACGAGGCCGTCAGCGTGAAGCGTGCGCCGTCGGGAGGCGGAACGGTGATGGCGATCGGCGGTGCGGCGGCACCGGACTCTCTGCCGCGCACGCCAGTGAACCAGACAAGGCCGAGCAGCGCCGCGCCGCCGACGGCCGCTGCCGCATAGGCGGCCTTGCCGCGGCGCGGCCGCGCGCTCACCGGTTCGTGCGCGTGCGCCGAGCTCGCCATCCACTTCAGCATGCCTTCGATGTCGGCCATCGACTGCCAGCGCGCGTCCGGATTCTTCTTCAGGCAGCGGCGCACGAGCCATTCGAACGCTGGCGGCGCACTGCCGTGCTCCATCGGCGGCGGCTCCGCCGCCATGACGTCAGAGACGACGCCCTCGTCGCGCGTCGTGGCAGTGAAGGCGGGCTGCCCGGTGGCCATCTCGTAGAGCACGAGGCCGAAGGCGAGGATGTCGGCACGGCGGCCGTCCTCCTGATCCGGCAGGCGCGCGGGCGGCACGTATTCGGGCGTGTGATGGAGGCGGCTGCCAGGCGCCGCCGCACGTGTCTGCGGGTCGAGCGCGCCTATCCGCGCCGTGATCGGCGGGCCGTCCAGCTGCAGCGCCGCCAGCCCGAAATCGACGATCTTCACGCCCGCACGCGTCAGGAAGATGCTGGCCGGCTTGATGTCGCGATGGACGACCTGCCGCGCGTGCGCGTAGGCCAGCCCCGACGCAATCTCGATCGCGTAGCCGAGGAGATCCGGCATCGGGATCGGTCCGCGCGACAGGCGCGACGCGAGCGTTTCCCCCTCGAGGAGGTCCATCACGAGGTACTCGATCCCCGCCTCGTGCGCGACGTCGTGGATGGCGCAGATGCGCGGGTGATCGAGGCTCGCGGCGAGCCGCGCTTCGGTGTCGAAGCGGCGGTGGATCTCCGGATCGGTCCCGCGCGCGACGCCGATGACCCTCAGCGCCACGTCACGTCCGAGTCGCGGGTCGTGCGCGCGATACACCTCGCCCATGCCGCCGCGGCCGATCAGGCCGTGCACCATATAGCGGCCGAGCCGCATCCCGGGCGCCAGCGCAATCAGCATTCGTGTTCGAGCTGCGTCTTGATCCCGAGGTTCCGGATCAGGCGGTGCAGGTAGTTGGGATGCACGCCGAGGAGATGGGCCGCTTCCACGTAATTGCGCGTCTGCCGAACGGCCTCGTGGATGGCGCGGATCTTGGTGTCGCGGACGGCCCCGTGGAGGTCGAGCGCGGCGCCCGCTGACGGCGACCCGCGATCGAGCAGCGCCTCCGGGAGATCGTCAGGCACGATCTCCGCGGACGATCCGAGGACGACCGCGCGCTCGATGGTGTTCTGCAGTTCGCGGACGTTGCCGGGCCAGTCGTACTGTTTCAGGTAGCGCCAGGCCGCGTCGGAGATGCCGTCCACGGGCCGGCCGGCCTTCGAGGCGAACCGCTGCAGGAAATGCGTCGCGAGCCGGGGAATGTCGTCGCGGCGCTCGCGCAGCGGCGGCATCTCGATGTTGACCACGTTCAGGCGGTGGTAGAGGTCGCCGCGGAACCGCCGCGCGGCGACTTCCTCGGTGAGCACGCGATTGGTCGCGGAGAGCACGCGCACGTCGATCGGGATCGTCCGCGTGCCGCCGACGCGCTCGATTTCGTGCTCCTGCAGGACGCGCAGCAGCTTGCTCTGCAGCGCCGGGGCCAGTTCGCCCACTTCGTCGAGGAACACGGTGCCGCCGTTGGCGATCTCGAGCTTCCCTTTCTTGAGCGCCAGCGCGTTGGTGAACGCGCCGCGCTCGTGCCCGAACAACTCCGATTCGAGCAGGGCCTCGGTCAACGCGGCGCAGTTGATCGCGACGAAGGGATGCTTCGCGCGGGCGCTGTTCGCATGAATCGCCTTCGCCAGGAGCTCCTTGCCGGTTCCGGTTTCGCCGGTGATGAGCACCGTCACGTCGCTCCGTGCCACCTTGGCGATCACCTCGCCGATCCGCGCCATCTTTTCGCTGCGTCCGACCAGCGTGTGCTCCACCGCGAGCGCGGACTTCAGGCGCTCGGCCTCCTTCTCCAGTGCGGCGACGCGGCGCGCGTTTTCGATGGCCGTCGCCGCGACGCCGGCAATGGCCGCGACGAGCTCCAGATCCTCGTCGTCGAAGCCCGGTGGCCGCGCCGATCGGAGGTACATCGCGCCAAGGACGCGATCGCGCCGTGCGATCGGCACACACAAGGTGGCCGGCATGTCGCGCGTCAGCACGGCAACGCGCTCGTCCACCTC
>JABFWM010000340.1 GCA_013362195.1 Acidobacteriota bacterium | reverse complement strand
GAGGGGCGCACGCTCCCGCGGGCGAAGGCGGAACGGCACCTGAATCGGTTCGCGATCGGGGGTCGCCGAGCCAATGGCGCGCAGGAGCCCGGCGCGGTCCTCGCACACGAACACGCTCAATTGCTTGCCGACGAGGTACCGCTGACTCACGTTGAACAAGTCCGCGGCGGCCCGGTTCGCTTCAATGATGAGCGAATCGGCGTCAGTCATGACGCAGGCGTCGGGGAACGTCTCGAACAGATCCCAGTAGCGCTGACGCTGACGTGAGAGCTGGTCCTGCAGGTCGTCGACGCGCTGGCGGCTCTCGACGAGCTGCTCCTGCGCCGTGCGGAGGTCGGCCAGCAGATTCTCGATTTCCTTCAGCGCGCGCGGCAGCAGTTTGGATTCCGCCTGCTCCGCGCCAGCACGTCGTTCAAGTGTTGCGAACCGCTGCTGTGCCGAGACCAGGCGTAGCTGCAGTGCATCAATTCCCACAATAGGTCGTGGCTCCCTCAGGGGGCGTGCGGTTAGAGGCGACGGCGATCTTATGAACGGCAAGCCTCACACGACATAGGGATTGTGAGAGCGAAGTTTAGGGGCTGTCCCTTATCATCTGACCTCAAGCGTACCGCCGCACCTGCGCCGCGCAGAAGTCCGCAAAGGGCCGCACGTCTCGCGGCGGGCTCGTGTGGTGCGGGCGCACGCCTTCGCCTTCCGGCGTGAAGCAGAACGTCACCGTCACGCGGAACGGCTCGAGCGCCTGCATCTGGCGATCGAACCAGGCCTGCGCGTTGGGACGGCCGCTGTCCGCCCAACTCAGGCCGGTACGCAGGTAGGTGACGCCGAGATCCTTCAAGCGGCGCACGGCATCGTCGAGGCGATGATCTTCGAAGTGGAACCACTGACAGATGCCGAGCGCCGGCGTGTGCCGCGAGAAGTCCTTGAGCGCGAGCTTCGGCGTGCCGTCCTCCCGCAACAGTCCCATGTAGAAATGACGGTAGTAGGACGATCCCTCCGCCTCACGATGACGGGTCGTCGCCGGCCAGGCGCGCGGCAGATCGTAGAGGCTGTACCAGTGGATCCGCTCGCTGCGGCCCGCCAGTAGTTCCGCGGTGCGATTGAGGCCGAACTGCTGCACTTCCTCGGCGCCGAACGTCGAGACGCCCACTTCCGAGATCCACACCGGCTTGGCGGTGACGGCCTGGATCTCGCGGAGCTTGTCCGGCCACTCGTGAATCTGCCAGTGGTTCCAATCGAGCGGGAAGCCGTGCACGGCAACGGCATCGACGGCGTCGACGGCGCCGGACGCATCGAGGGTCTTGAGAAAATTCGGATCGATCGGCGACATGCCGCCGAGCACGCGCGTCAACGCCGGACGTTCGGCGGCAATGGCGCCGGACGCGGTCTTGACCAGCTTCGAAAAAGTCGTCCACCCCTCGTCGATCTGGAAGTCCCAGTGCGAGAGGTTGTTCGGCTCGTTCCACAGCATCACCGCTTCGACCACGCGGGCAACTCCTCGCTGGCGCGGCGCGCACGCTCGCGCCGCGTGCAGATGAACACCTCCGCTTCGGGGTGATCGCCGATCTCGCCTCCGGCGCTGCGCCGCATGGCTTCGGCGCAGGCGCGGTTGGGGATCCACCAGTTCGTGGGATCGTGCGCGTATTTGTGCTCGACGAAGTACATCCGCGGATACGCCGGGTCCTCGAAGTGCTCAGCCTCCGAGAACTCGTAATCCCGCGCGACCTCGACCGTCCTGCTGCTGCCGCGCAGCATCGACTGAAAGACGAGCGTGCCGGCGACCACCTGGTCGTGAAGAATGTCGAGCGCCAGCAGCGGATGACGCAGGTGGTAGAGGACGCCCATGAAGAGGACGATGTCGAACCGCTCGCCGAGCGCGGGCAGCTCGTACACGGACATGGCGCGAAACTCGATGTCGGCGCCGGCAACTTCCGCGGCAAAGCGCGCCTGCGCGAGGTAGCGCTCGTCGGAGTCGACCCCGAGCACGCGCGCGGCGCCGCGCTTCTTCATCTCGAGGGCGTAGAACCCGGCGTTGCACCCGACGTCGAGCACGCTCTTGCCGCTCAGATCGGCGGGGATGGCGTGCGCGAACCCCCGCCACTTGACCGACGGGTAATCGCCGAGGAAGTGATTGGGCGCCGTCTCCACACCGTTCAGGTTCAGGTTGTGGAACCAGTCGCCGAGCGACTGCACGCGCTCGCGGATCGCCTCCCGACTCAGCGCGGCCGCGTTCATGACGCCGCCTTCTCCGCCGGACGAAGCCCCGCTTCCCCGGCGTACGATTCGAGTTCCATCGCGCGATGCAGCGCGGTGTGCGCCGACAGCACCCGCTGGCGCGCGCGCGCGCCGATCGCGTTCCGGTCCGCCTCCGGCATGTCGTGGAGGTAGGTCAACGTCTGCGCCGCGTTGCGGGAAATGAGGATCTCCGCGCCGGGCGTGAAGAAGCGATCCAGGCCTTCCCACGTGTCGCTGATGATTGGCGTGCCGCACGCCGCGGCTTCGAACAGCCGAACGCTCGGCGAATGCCCCGCCTTGACCATGTCGGCGCGCGTCACGTTCAGCGTATAGCGCAGGGCGTTGTAGAAGCGGCGGTGCTCGCTCGGCGCGAGGTGAATCACGCGATCGACGTTGGCGGGCCAGGTAATGGAGTCGGGATACTGCGGCCCCGCGACGACGAACCGCGACGCCGGGGCCTTGGCCGCGGCGTTCAGCATCAGCCGCGTGAGCACGGGCTGGCGATCGTCGCTGTAGGTGCCGAGGTAGCCAAGATCCCAGCGCACCGCCGCCGGCTCGGGAAAATACAGCTGCGGATCGACGGAGCAATACAGCGGACGCGCGAGCGGCGAGCCGTGGGTGCGCTGGAGCACCTCCAGCGTCGGTCCGCCCGTGAACGACAGGTAGAGATCGTATCGCGGGATCTGCCGCGGAGCGAGATAGTCGACGTGTCCCGACGGCAGCCGCGCGAGCGTCACCGGCGTGTCGATGTCGTAGAACGCGGTCAGGCCGCGGGCGGTCTGGTGCACGAGGTCGCCGACGGCAATCCCTTCCGGCACGTAGGAGCCGACGATCACCATGCTGGCGGCGCGGATGTCCGCCGCGGCGCGATCGGCAAGTTCGGCGACGCTGCGGTAGATGCGCGCGCGGCAGTAGGGCGGTTCGGGCAAATCGCGGTTGTCCGCATACCACGGCGTGTCCCGCTCGTAGAACGTGATGGTATGCCCTCGCGCCGCGAGCGCGCCCGCGAGGGCCCGATACGTGGTCGCATGTCCATTGCCCCACGAGGACGTGATCGACAAGCCGAGGATGACGATGTTCATAGACTCGATACCGGAAGAGCGTCGGGCGCGCCCGCCCGCGGCAGGTGGTCGAGGGCCGCCGCGCCGCGGATCCCGGCGACGATCGCCGCCAGTTCATCGACGCGGTGCGCGCACGTATGGCGCGCGAGCACCGTGCGGCGGCCGCGCTCGGCCAAGGACGCGGCCAGGCCTGGATCGGACACCACGTCGCGCAGCGCACGCGTCATCTCGGCGGGCGTCTCTACCATCAGGAAATCTTCGCCGGGCGTGAACAGGCCTTCGCAGTCGTCCCAGCGGCATGAGACCAGCGGAATGCCGCAGGCGAGCGCCTCGAACACGCGAATCGTCGGGATCCCCGGAAGCGCCTCGACATAGGGCCGCCGCGGCACGTGCACGGTGACGCGGTAGCGCGCGAACACGTCAGGCGCGCGATAGTTGGGGAGCCATCCGGCATAGTCGACCCCGGCTTCCGCCAGCTCGCGCCGCGCATCGTCCGGGTAGCGGACGCCGTGAACGCGTGCCTTCAGTCCGAGCTGCGCGACCGGCGCGATGAGGAAGCGGCGGAGCTCTTCCGACCGCTCGCCGTCGCCCCAATTGCCGATCCACACCAGGTCGCCGTGCCGATCTGCGGCGACCGGCGTGAACACGCGCGGATCCGCGGCTTCGTGCCAGGTCCACGCACGGCGTGCCCATCCCGCGCGCTCGTAGCGCCGCCGGATCACTTCGCCGAAGGCCAGCACGCCGTCGTACTGCGACAGGTCGAAGGCCGCCATCGCCTCGGGATCGCTGACCGACCGGTGATGCGTATCGTGAAACAGCAGCACGAAGCGGCCGCCGCGGGCCCGCTGCCCGCCGATGCGCCGCACGAGTTCGGGATCGTTCCACTCGTGCACCAGCACGACGTCGACGCCGTCGAGCGCGCGATCCAGATCGAGCGAGCGCGGATCGTAGCGGGCCGACGCGAGCCGCGGATAGGCGGTTCGATAGCCGTCGAGCGCCGATTCCCCTGCGTCGATGACCAGGTTCTGCACGCTCCACGCGTCGCGCGGCTCGTAGACGCGCACGTCGTGGCCGCGCGTCAACAGCTCGGAGGCGACGCCCCGGAGAAAGTGCGCATTGCCATGGTTCCAGTCCGAGACGATCGAATGGCAGAAGAACGCGATGCGCATGACCGGGGTCAGACCTCTTGCGGCCGCTCGAACTGCGCGGCGAGCTCGCGATAGAGCCCGCTCGTCCGGAGCAGCTCGGCGTGCGTGCCGACCGCGACGATCCGTCCGGCGTCCATGACCACGATCCGATCGGCGTTGCGGACGGTGGACAGCCGGTGCGCAATGACGAACGTCGTCCGGCCCGCGCGCAGGTGCGCGAGACCGGCGAAGACCTCGCGTTCGCTGATGGTGTCGAGCGCCGCCGTCGGTTCGTCGAGGATGAGAATCGGCGCGTCCTTCAAGAAGGCGCGCGCCATGCTGATGCGCTGTCGCTGCCCGCCGGACAGGCCGGTTCCGGGGCTGCCGATGTCGGTGTCGTAGCCCTCCGGCAGATCGACGATGAACTCGTGCGCGTGGGCCGCGACCGCCGCCTGCCGGACCTCGGCGGGCGTCGCGTCGAGACGACCGTAGCGCAGGTTCTCCATCACGGTCCCGGACATCACCACCGAGTCCTGCTGGACGATCGCAATCTGGTGGCGGAGATCGGCGAGACGGATGCGGGTCACGTCCAGCCCGTCGACGAGGACATGTCCGGACGCGGGTTCGTAGAAGCGCGGAATCAAGCTGACGAGGGTGGTCTTGCCGGCGCCCGAGGGGCCGACCAGCGCGATGAATTCGCCGGGTCTGACGGTGAGCGACACGTCGTCGAGCACCGGCCTCCCGTCATAGGTAAAGGAGATGCGGTCGAACACGACCTCGCCCCGGAAGCGTTCGGACACGCGCTGCCCGGGCTCCTGCCGCTCCGGCGCCAGCGCCAGCGTTTCGCGCACGCGGGCGGCGCTCGCGAGCGCCTGCTGAATGGTGCCGGCGGTATTGGCGATGCCGGCAAGCGGACCGTAGACGAACCCGAGGTAGGCGAGCGCGACGAGCAGCGTGCCGACGGTCAAGCTGCCGCGCAGCACCAGCAGCCCGCCCTCGATGATCACGAGCGTGCTGCCGAGCACGGTCAACGATCCGACCACGACGGAAAACATCGATTCCTTCGTGCTGAGGCCGACGCGGGCGCGCATCGCTTCGGTCGCCACACCCGAGAAGCGCTGGCTCTCGTAGGGCTCGCGCGCGAA